>NZ_JAMYPX010000008.1:0-223624 GCF_040320585.1 Mesorhizobium sp. M0663 | reverse complement strand
CGGCCATCTCCCCCTCAAGGGGGGAGATTGGGTATCTTGTCTGCTTCCGCCAATCACCAACGTTGCAGGATTGGCGGCTAGGGCGAAGCTGCTGATCTCCCCCTGGAGGGGGAGATGGCCGGCAGGCCAGAGGGGGGCGCCGTAGAACTCGACGCGTGTGCCTGCCATTCTCTACGCCTCATCCTCATCGTCGAGCAGCCGGGTGGCGCGCCAGCGGGTCAGCACGATGTTGGTCTGTTCGATGACGAAGAAGCGCGCGGAATCGCGGTCATAGCCTTCGGCCAGCAGCTTTTCGTAGTCGGTGTGGGCGTGGCGAATATGCGCAATCGTCGCCAGCCATACGGCAATGCTCGGCGGCAAGCTCTTCATGTGCACGGCGCCGGCATCGGCACGGATATTTTCCATGTCGGCATAGGGCGCCAGCGGCAGGAGCGCTGTCAGCGCCTTGGCGATAGCGCGGCGGCGGCCGGTCGGCGCGCTCACTGCTCATCCCATCTGGGGGGCTCGCCCGATCTGGACGACTCGTCCCGCCCGGACATGGTCGCCTCGGCGAAGGCATCGGTCGAGGCGAAATAAGGCTTGATGTCGATGACCGGCGTGCCGTCGAGCACGTCGATGGCATCGAGATCGACGCGGCCGGTGTCGATGTCGACGCCAACCAGCCTGGCGACATGCAGCCCAATTGGGTTCGGCCGGGCAGGGGAGCGCAGCGAAAAGACGCCTTTCGGCTCCGTGGCATGGCGGGGTTTCTGGACAATCAGTTGCCGCGGTGCATGGTGCAGCCAGGACAGGACGATCACGTGGCTGGCGCGTTCCAGCCCAAGCAAGCCATCACGATAAGGCGGGTTGATGACCAAGTGCGCCGGCTGTCCCGTCTCCCGCGCCGCCTTCATGTTCTTGGGGCAAGTTTCCCGTGTCGTCCAAGGCGAAGCGATACGGCCGATGAAGACGACATTGCCATCCGGCGGCATCGTTGCCGGGTCGGTTTCCAGAAGCTTTTCGCCGCTGCGCGTTTCGAACATAGTTCTCGCCCCGATCATGCGTCCGTTTTGCGCGATCCGCCACGCATGCGTCATTTTCTTGTCCGGAAGCGACATAGCGCTTGCAAGCCTATCCAAACCGACATAAACATATGTTTATATCTTTTCAAAGAGAATGCTCGCATGCATGTCGCTCTCGACACGATGGTAGATACATTGAAGGCGGCGGCGGAATCCAGCCGGCTGCGCATATTGGCGCTGCTGTCGCGCGGCGATCTGACCGTTTCAGATCTCACCGAAATCCTCAGCCAGTCGCAGCCGCGCGTCTCGCGCCATTTGAAATTGCTGCTGGAGGCCGGGCTGATCGGCCGCTACCAGGAGGGCTCGTGGGCGTTCTTCCGGCTATCGGATTCCGACGCGTCGCGCGATTTCGTGCTCAGGCTGGTCTCCGGCATCCGCGGCGCCGATCCGCAGGTCGAGCGTGATCTCGAACGGCTGGCCGCGGTCAAGCGCAAGCGGCAGGACCGGGCTGCCGAATATTTCTCGGTAAACGCCGCAAGCTGGGACCATATCCGCTCGCTGCATGTGCCGGATCGCGCGGTCGAAGCAGCCCTCATCAAGCTCGTCGGCAAGCGGCCGTTTCAGTCGATGCTCGATCTCGGCACCGGCACCGGACGGCTGCTCGAGATCTTTTCGCCGCTCTATCGGCGCGGTGTCGGCATCGACATGTCGCGCGAGATGCTGACGGTGGCGCGCGCCAATCTCGACAAGGCCGGCGTTTCGAATGCGCAAGTGCGCCAGGGCGACATTTTTGCGCCACCGGTCGAACGCGACGCCTTTGATCTCGTTACCATCCATCAGGTGCTGCATTATCTCGACGATCCCGCCCGCGCCATCCGCGAGGCGGCGCGTCTGTTGCGCCCGGCCGGCCGGCTGGTGATCGTCGATTTCGCGCCGCACGCGCTGGAGTTCTTGCGCGAGGAGCACGCGCATATGCGTCTCGGCTTTTCCGACCGGCAGATTGGCGACTGGTTTTCCGAGGCCGGCCTCGACCTCGAGGACAGCCAGGAATTCGAGCCGCGCGGCGGCAACGAGGCCAAGCTCACCGTCAAACTCTGGCTCGGCCGCGATCGGCGCATGCTGATTGCCGAGCCTTCCAACGACAGACAACCGGCCAATGCGTATCCGATAGGGGAAACCGCCTGATGAACCAGTTCCGCTTCTCCCGCCGCCCCGACATCGGCGACAAGGTCAGGGTTTCGTTCGAGTTCTTTCCGCCGAAAAACGATGAGATGGAAGCAAGGCTGTGGGACACGGTCACCCGGCTTGAGCCGCTCAAGCCGAAATTCGTCTCGGTCACCTATGGCGCCGGTGGTTCGACCCGCGAGCGGACGGCCCGCACCGTCAAGCGCATCCTCAATGAAACGACGTTGACGCCGGCGGCGCACATGACCTGTGTCGATGCGGCGCGTCACGAGGTCGATGCGGTGATCCGGGAGTTCGCCGATATGGGCGTCAAGCGTTTCGTCGCTCTGCGCGGCGATCCGGCCGAGGGCGTCGGCGCGGCTTACCGGCCGCATCCGGAAGGCTATGCCAATGGCGCCGAACTGGTTGATGCGCTGAAGGGCGCCGGCGATTTCGACATATCGGTCTCGGCCTATCCGGAAAAACATCCGGAAAGCCCGGATTTCGCCACCGATTTCGACATGCTGAAGCGCAAGGCCGACAATGGAGCGACGCGGGCGATCACCCAGTTCTTCTTCGACAACGATCTCTATGAGCGCTATGTCGAGCGGGCACGGCGGGCCGGCATCTACATACCGATCGTGCCGGGCATATTGCCGGTGCACAATTTCACCCAGGTCGCCAACTTCTCGGCGCGGTGCGGCGCCTTGGTGCCGGCATGGCTGGCCGAGCGTTTCGATGGGCTGCAGAACGATCCGCAAACGCATGCGCTGGTGGCATCTGCCGTGGCCGCCGAGCAGGTGCTGGACCTTGTCGAGCGCGGCGTCGGCGATTTCCACTTCTATACGATGAACCGGGCCGATCTGGTCTTCGCCATCTGCCACATGATAGGCATCAGGTCGCATGAAGTCGAGGCGGCGGGATCAGCCGCGGCGTAAGGCGGCAGGCACCTTTTTGAAATGTCAAAGATCGGGGGAATGCAAAAGGCCGGGCAAAACGCCCGGCCTTTCAAATGGTTTGGACTATTCGGTGCTGGTCTTCCCCCGCTCAGCGGCTTTATGGAAGGACGCCCATAATGAGGGCGCCGATGAATGCAAACGCAGCACAAATCATCAATGCGTTGATCGGCCTCGTCAGTCCCATGTCATAGCCTCCTCTTAAAGAGCTATGGCGAGAGTCTAGGGTCATTTGTGCCACAGGCAAGCAGAAACTTTGCTGCAATGCGACGAGATTGTGGAATTTGCGACCTGCCGTTTGCCGTTAGGCATTGAAACTCTTTGTCAAAAGCCGGCTCGGGACCTGTGAATAATTTGTGGCAAAGCCGTGGCAGCAACGAGAATGGCAGCGCTACCGCAGCAGAAATCGGAATCGATTTTCGGAACGACTGAAGATTCGACGCGTCCTTTGCGCATCCAACCGGATGCTGCACGCTATACGCACCCTATACGAATGCGGTGGGCAATCGGCAGCGTTGTGAGATAGCCAGGACTTGAATTTTCTGCCAATTGGCAGTATATTGACTGCCAAGTGATGGAGGTCGGAATGAGTGTCGCTTATGCGGTTCGCGATCCTGCAAATCAGGCTTTGCCGGCAAATCTGGCGGATGCCTCGGCACGGGCGCGGCTCACGCCAGCGGCTGTTGCCGGCATCGTCAGGCTCGCAGACATCTGGCATCTGACCAGCACCGAGATCTGTACCTTGATCGGCGACGTGTCGGAGAGAACCTGGTTCCGCATGAAGAAAGGCGAGTGGGAGGGCGTTCTCTCCCAGGATTCGCTGACACGCATCAGCGCCCTGATCGGCATCTTCAAGGGACTGCGGCTTCTGTTCTCCGAAGCGCTTGCCGATGAATGGGTGCGGTTGCCGAACAAAGGGCCTCTTTATGGTGGCCGGCGCCCCCTGGACGTTATGATCGAGGGCGGCATTCCGAAGCTGCTGCAGGTTCGCCAACATATCGACGCTTTGCGCGGTGGACTTTGAATGCAGATCCCGCCGCGCGCTGACATTTCCCAGCGCGACACGATCCGGCTGATTTCGACAGGCAGGCTCAAGGAACCGGTCCTGATGCCATTGGCCAGGAATCATGGAGATTTGGAGGACCTTGCGGAGCTCGAAGGAGCCACCAGCGGCCGCCTTCAGGCGCAGCAAGGGGGATTGCCCGACCTCGATCCGCGCGAACTGGTTTTCGGGAGGCCGGGCTACACCTTCATCAATGCGGCGTTCGCTTACACCCGTCCGGGCGGCAATCGTTTCAACGATGATGCCAGGGGCGTCTGGTACTGTGGGTTCGATGCGGAAACCGCGCTCGGCGAGGTCTCGTTTCATCTGACGCGCGAGCTTGCCGCGATCGAACGGTTCGAAAACGTCACCGACTACGCGGAGCTCGTTGCCGACTTCATAGGCTCGTTTCACGATCTGCGCGGTGCTGAGTTCAGCAAGGACCCGGTGCTCGATCCGGATACCGCCTTAGCCTATCCTGCCGGTCAGGCGCTGGCGAAGCAACTTCGCAAGCAAGACGCCGCGACCGGTTTTGTGTATCCTTCCGTGAGACATGTCGGCGGGACCTGCCTTGCCGCCTTCCTTCCCGATCTCGTTCAGAATCTCCGGCAAGGCGGTATCTGGCGTCTGGAATGGCAGGGTTCATCTGTTCCCGCGATCACGCCCATATAGCGCACGATCGGAGCGACAACTTCGCTGCGCCATCTCTAACGCCGCCCGAACAGGCGACCGTCGATGGTGACGAGGCCGAGGGCGATCAGCGCCATGCCGCCGAGTTCGAACAGTTCGAGCCGCTCGCCCAGGAACAGGAAGCCGAGCAGGATGGCACTGGCCGGCACGATGAGCGTGACCAGCGAGGCGTTGGTGGCGCCGGTCGAGGCGACGAGATTGAAATAGAGGATGTAGGCGAAGGCCGTCGACAGCAGCGCCAGTGCCAGCACCGCCGCCCAGACCGGCGGCGAGGCCGAAAACAGATTGGCGGCATCATAGGTGAACAGAACGACCGGGATCATGATGATGGTCGAGCAGGTCAATTGTCCGGCGGCAATGACCGGTGACGGCACGCCCTTGAGGCGGCGGGCAATCATCAGTGCAGCCGCATAGGATAGCGACGCTCCGATGAGCGCGAGTTTCGCCCAGACCGGACCGCCGAGCCCGGCGACGAGGCCGGGGCCGATCATCACCGCCGTTCCCGCGATACCAAGGGCGATGCCGGCAAGCTTGTTCCACGACAGCTTTTCGTCGCTGGTCAGGGCGTTGGCGAGGATCAGCGTCCAGAACGGCGTCGTCGAATTGAGCACCGAGGCGACACCGGCGCCAAGCTCGGTCTGGCCGGCAAAGATCAGCGAGAAAGGAATGACATTGTTGGCGAGCGCCAGCAGGAAGAACAGGCCGGCATGCGGCAAGGCGAGGCGAAACGACGGGCCGCGGACCGCAAGATAGAGCTGCAACGCGATCGCAGCGATGGTGACGCGGAACAGCACCAGCACCAGCGGCGGAAGTTCCGCCACCGCAATGCGGGCAAAGAAGAACGAACCGCCCCAGACGGCGCCGAGCAGCAGAAGCTGCGCCCAGTCCTTGAGCACCATCGGACCGCGCATCGTGGTGGTGGCAGCTATCGCCATTGGTCGTCCTCCCAGACGAGATGCCTTGCTCTTCAGGCGTCTGTTCACGCCATACCCGATCCGGCCGCAAGGGCCACCCGAAACCTGAGCGATGGCCTAGCTCGCTCATAACCGGCCTGCAGCACCGGCGTAGCGCCGCGAAGCCAGGGCGGCGAGACATAGAATTGTTTTCATTAGCCGCTAGCTTGGATTAATTGTGCGCAGCCTCAGTCAAGGGATTCGTCCATGCAGCGATTCGAAAATGCCCGCGAGGCAGCGCTGGCGCTTCGCCCGGACGATCCGATCTATTGCTTCCGCCCGCAGGTGCTGAAGGCGGACGCCAAACAGTTCATGGGCATGTTTCCCGGCAAGACCGCCTATGCGGTCAAGACCAATGGCGAGCGGATCGTGCTCAACGCCCTGGTCGAGGCCGGCGTCGGTGCCTTCGATGTGGCCTCGCCCGGCGAATTCGCCGCCGTGCGCGCCGTCTCGCCGGACGCCGAGATGCTCTACATGCACCCGGTGAAGGCGCAGTCGGACATCAGGCTGGCGCTGGAAAAATACGCCATCCGCGTCATTTCGCTCGACCATGAGGACGAGGTCACCAAGCTGACCAGGGTGGTGCGGGCGCTCGACATCGATCCGGGCGCCATCACCGTGTTCGTGCGCATCCAGACGAAAGGCTCGGCGGCCTACGAACTGTCGAAGAAGTTCGGCGCCGGACCGGCCAATGCGGTCGAACTGGCCGAACGGCTGAACCGGACGGGCTACAAGGTCGGGCTGTGCTTTCACGTCGGCAGCCAGATCGAGGATCCCGACACCTATGAGCGGGCGCTGGCCTCCGCCGACTGGGTGCGCAACCGCGTCGGCTTCGACATTGCCGGGCTCGATGTCGGCGGCGGCTTTCCCGCCGAATACGGCCATGATCCGAACAGCCGCAAGCCGGAAATGCCGTCGCTCGGCCAGATCATGTCGCGGCTGTCGGGCGACCTCCAGGAGTACCAGTTCGACCAGATGCCGCTGGTGGCCGAGCCGGGCCGGGTGATCGTGGCGCGCTGCCTGTCGCTGATCGTGCGCGTGCTGCTGCGCAAGGGCAAAAGGCTCTACATCAATGACGGCATCTGGGCGTCGCTGTCGGATTCATGGACCGGCAAGATCACGCTGCCGGCGCGCTTCATCCCCGATCCGGCGATCCGCTCGCGCAATGGCGAGGACAAGACCATCGTGCCGTTCAAGGTCTGCGGCGCGACCTGCGATTCCGTCGATATATTGTCGCGGCCGTTCTGGCTGCCCGAAACCGTCGATACCGGCGATTGGATCGAGATCGGCCATATCGGCGCCTATTCGCTGTCGCTCCGAACACGGTTCAACGGCTTCTATCCCGACACTTTCGTCGAGGTGGCAACGCCATTCGACGAAGGCGATGCGCCGCAGGGGTTTGCCAGCCTGGAGACGATGGCGGATTAGTGAATGGTGAATAAGTGAAATAATGAAATAATGAAATAGTGAAATAGTGAATAGTGAATAGTGAATAGTGAATAGTGAATAGTGAATAGAAGTAGTTCTTGCGTTCCGTCCGCTTCGGTGAATTGTCACCATTCACCATTCACCATTCACCATTCACCATTCAGTCAGGCCACGCCACCGCCAGCCTGGATGTTCTCGCCGGTTAGCCAGCGAGCTTCGTCGGAAGCCAGGTAAACCGCGACATCGGCGACGTCGCGCGGCGCTCCGATCCGGCCGAAGGGCGACATGCCGGCGGCCACGGCGCGGTCCCGTTCGGGAAGCAGGTCGGTGTCGGTGAAGCCTGGTGAAAGCGCATTCACGGTAACGGAGCGCGGGCCGACTTCGCGCGAGAGGACGCGGACGAACTGCTCGACGGCTCCCTTGCTGCCGAGATAGAGCGCCGTCTGCGTGAAGAACATCCTGGTTCCACCGGTGGAGACGGCAATGATGCGGCCACCGTCGCGAACGCGGCGCGCCGCCTCCTGAAGCGTGAAGAAGGTGCCCTTGGCATTGGTGCCGAACACATGATCGAAGTCCGCTTCGGTGGCCTCGACGAGCGGCTTAATGACGGCGACGCCGACATTGGCGACGACGATGTCAATCGGCCCCATCTGCCGTTCGGTTTCGTCGAACAGCCTGCGAATGTCGGGGATGCTGTAGACGTCCGCTTGGATGGCGACGGCCTTTCCGCCAATCCCTTCAATGGCGGCAACCACTTCCCTGGCTGCTTTCTCGTTGCCCACATAGTTGACGACCACGGCAGCACCCTTGGCCGCGAGCCCCTCGGCGATGGCGCGCCCGATGCCGCGCGAGCTGCCGGTCACAAGTGCGGTTTTGCCTTCGAGTGGACGATGCATGGCTGTTCCTTCCGTCTGATTACGGCCGCCTCGATCGAGCGGCGTTCCAGGGAAAGCTATGGGCATGCTATTGCTCAGAGAATAGCCTATTATCTTACTGACTTGTTAAGCCTGGGGTACATAATGCGCGGAACCGAGTTTTCCGAACTCACGGCATTTGCAGCAATCATCGAAGAGGGCAGCTTCGTCCGCGCCGCGGCCAAACTCAGGATTTCGCCTCCAGCACTCAGCCAGACGATACGTGGGCTGGAAGAGCGTCTCGGTGTCCGCCTGCTAAACCGCACCACGCGCAGCATGTCGCCGACGGCTGAGGGCGAGAAGCTGTTTGCCCGCATCGCACCGGCGTTCAGCGAACTGGAAGGGGCCGTCGCCGACGCGCATGCATCACGCGGCCGGCCGGCAGGCTCGCTGCGCATCAATGTTCCGCGCATCGCCGCCACGCGTTTCATCGCGCCGATCCTCGGCGATTTCCGCCGCGCCTATCCCGATATCGCCCTCACAATCATTGTCGACGACATGCTCACCGACATCGTCGAGGGCCGCTTCGATGCCGGAATCAGATTGGGTGAGCGGCTGCACAAGGACATGGTGGCGGTGAAACTCAGCGAGGAACTCGAGATGGCCGCAGTGGCGGCGCCGAGCTATCTGGAGCATCACCCGATACCGCGTCACCCCGCGGACCTTCATCACCACCAGTGCATCAATTTCCAGTGGCCGAGCGGCGGCAACATCTACCGGTGGGAGTTCGCCCGAGGCCAACGTGCTTTGGAAGTGGCCGTCAGCGGCGGCCTGACGGTCAACGATACGGAACTGATGATCGGGGCGGTTCTGGATGGGGTCGGCGTGGCGTACATGCTGGAATATCAGGTCCGGCCATGGATCGAAGCGGGAAAGCTCGTCCGCTTTCTCGACGCCTGGTCGCCGAGATTTCCGGGTTTTTATCTATATCACGCGAGTTCCCGCCAGGTTCCGGCGCCGTTGCGAGCGTTCATCGATTTCCTGCTTGCCAGGCGGTGATGTGAATAGTGAATAGTGAATAGTGAATAGTGAATAGTGAATAGTGAATAGTGAATAGTGAATAGTGAATAGTGGTAGCTCTGGTGCTCAATGCGGCTCCGGTGCTATTCTTTTCACCATTCACCATTCACCATTCACCATTCACCACCTTCACAGCCTGGCCAGCAGCTCCGGCGTCGGCCAGCCGTCGACCGGCAGGCCCAGCCGCTTCTGCTCCTTGCGGATCGCTTCGCGGGTGTTGGTGCCCAGTATGCCGTCGACGGTGCCGACGTCATAGCCTTTCGCCTCGAGCTTGGTCTGCAGCGCCTTCATCTGGTCGCCGTTGAGGCCGGGTTCGGGGTTGCGCGGATCGAATCGCGGCGCGCCCCCCAGCCGGGCGGCAAGATTTGCCGCGGTCAGGGCATAGGTGAAGGACTGGTTCCACTCGAGATAGACGTCGAAATTGTCGTAGGTCAGGAAGGCTGGCCCCTTGCGACCCATGGGCAGCGCCAGGCCGGCCTTCAGGCCGTTGTCGAGAAGCGGCGTACCGTCGGGCCTGGTAACGCCCCACTGGCTCCATTGCGTCAACGGCAGCTTGTTGGTGCGTCCCGTCTGCTCCCACGGCAAATCGTCGGGCACACGGACTTCCTCGATCCAGGGCTGGTCGCGCTTCCAGCCGCGCGACTGGATCTTGCTGGCCGTGCTCATGATCACGTCCGGCGCGCTGCCGCGCAGGTCGACCAAGCCATCGCCGTCGCCGTCGACGCCGTGGCCGAGATAGTCGGAAGGCAACATCTGCGTCTGGCCGATCTCGCCGGCCCAGGCACCGGTCACGTCGGCCGGCACCACGCCGCGATCGATCAACATCAGCAGCGGCACGATCTGCGGCCGGAACAACTGCGGACGGCGGCAGTCATGCGAGAGGCTCACCAGCGCGTTCAGCGTATGAAAATCGCCCTGCACGGCGCCAAAATCGGTCTCCAGGGCCCAGAAAGCGGCGATGACCGGCGCCTGCACGCCGTATTCGCGATCGGCGCGGACAAAGACCTCGGCATATTTTTGCAGATTGGCCGCACCTTGCTTCAGCCGATGGGACGAGATCATACGGTTCGAGAATTCGATGAAGGTCTGGGTGAAGACGCCCTGGGCACGGTCGCGTGCCAGCGCCTTTTCATCGAGGGTGGCGTTTTCCAGCGCAGAAAGGCCGGCAGCGCCGACGCCGGCCGCCCTGGCTTCCGCCGCCACGCCCTGCTTCCATGCCTCGAAATCGCCGCCGCATTGCTGTGCCGCGGCCGGCACGGCGCTCAGGAGCAGCGCCGCGAGAAATCCAAAGCGCGATCGCATCGCCATCCTTCCGAGAAGATTACCAGCGGTTGCGGGCATCCGTCATTGGCTGTGTCGAAAAGCAGGCGGCAGGCCTGGTGTCAACGGGTGTTCTGCCGCAACCACTTCTTCCACGCGGCTTCGGAGCCGTTGAAGACGCTGATGTCGGCGTTTCCGGTCATGCCCGGCACGACGCCCGTTCCGGTATACTGCCAGAAGGTGAAGGGATGGCTGCCGTATTTCTGGCGCGGGTGGCCGGCGACGGAGCGCAGCCAGTAGGGGTAATTGCGGAAGCCCGATAAACCGTTATCTTCGAAGAAATCGACAGACGTGTAGATGATTGGCTTCTTGCCGTAGTATTTTTCGACGATTTCGAGGAACGTGCTCATCTCGCTGCGTACCGTGGCGGGATCGGGCCGCAGCTTGCAGGTCGGCGATTTCGGGTTCCATTCCATGTCGAGAACCGGCGGCATCGCCGAACCGTCTTTGGGCACGTTCTGGATGAACCAGCGCGCCTGGGTAGCGGCCGGCGTGCAAAAGTAGAAAAAATGATAGGCGGCACGGGGGATGCCCGAGGCCCTGGTGCGGCTCCAATGCTCGTTGAAAGCTTCATCGAAACGGTCTCCGCCTTCGGTTGCCTTGATAAAGGCGAAGGAGATGCCGCTGGCCCTGGCCGCCGGCCAGTTGATCGATGTCTGGTATTTGGAGACGTCGGTGCCGTGGACGGCGTAGCTCCACGGTGCGCCGCTGTCCCATTCATGCGGGTCGGAATCGGCAAAACGCGGCGCGCGTACCGCAACCATCGAGGCGCTGGACGACGACAGCGATGGCGTCAGATCCTCGACCGTCGAGCAGGCGCCAAGCAGCATCAGCGTGATGAGGACCGCGAAACGGCGCATCGCTACTTCCCGAGCCGGTTTCAGCCGGCCGCTGATGGGTCTTTCCGCGGGTGGCCCCTCGACCGGGCGCGGCGCGTTTGAAACCGACTTACGCGACGCGCCTGGATCTTCGTTTCATGCATTCCCAAACCGTTACGCAGTTTGGGACGCACGCATTCAAGCCCCGCCGGACGGTCACCCCACAGGATCGCCCGGTCTGTCCTAAGCGCGTCGCTTCGACGCGCTTAGCTCTTTTGTCTATGCATGTCGTTGTCCCAAAACCGCTGCGCACTTCTGGGCGACATGCACCTGTGATCGCCGATCATGGTTGATATTCGGTTGACGGCGCTCGACAAGAGCCGCGATTTTGCCGAAACAATGGCGGCAAATCGATGACATAGATCGAGCGCGCCCGGGGGAACTCAAAATGCAGATCCTTTTGAAGTTCGTCAAATGGCTGCTCGGCTTGGCTGTGCTGGCCGCCGCGGTACTCGCCGGCTGGCTGTATTTCGCGCCGCCGGAACTGATCCGCGTCGGTTCCGGCTATGCCGCCAAGATCGTCTGTTCGAACGTCTTCATCGCCGGGCGAGACGCCGACGATGTGCTTGCCGTCGATGTGCAGGCGCCGGGTCATCCGCTGCTGAAGCTGATGAGAGTGTCGGTCGACAAGGAGAAGGGAACGGTTTCGGCCGGCCTGTTCGGTGTGCTCGGCAAAAGTGTCGCGGTTGCGCGCGACGGGCTCGGCTGCGCCTCGGTTCCCGACGGCGATATTGCCGCCGCCAAGGCTGTCGCCGGAGCTGCACCGACGCCGGCGCCGCTGCCCGATCTGATCTGGCCGGAGGGCGACAAGGCCGATGCCTCGCAGGATCCCGAGGTCGCGAAAGTCCTCGACGATCCAGCAATGACCGGCGCCGGCATGCGGGCGGTCGTGGTGGTCAAGAACGGCCGCATCGTCGCTGAGCGTTATGGCGACGGCTTTTCCGAAAAGACGCCGCTATTGGGCTGGTCAATGACCGAGACCGTAAATGCGGCGATCGTCGGCACGCTGGTGAAGGAGGGCAAGCTGGCGATGACCAACCAGGGTCTGTTCGGTCCCTGGAAGGGAGATGGTCGCGCCGTGATCAGCCTCGCCGACATGATGGCGATGTCGAGCGGGCTGGAATTCAACGAGGATTATGGCGACGTCGCCGACGTAACGCGCATGCTCTATCTCGAACCGGACATGGCGGGCTTTGCCGGATCCAAGCCGCTGACCGGCGAGATCGGCAAGGTGTTTTCCTATTCGAGCGGCACGGCGGTGATGCTGTCCAGGCTGTGGCAGGACGCAATCGGCGACAAGGACAAGGCACTGGCGTGGCCGAGGACCGCGCTGTTCGATCCGCTCGGCATGCAGAGCGCTGTGCTTGAGGCCGACGAGCACGGCACCTTCGTCGGCTCGTCCTATCTCTATGCCACGGCATGCGACTGGGCGCGCTTCGGCCAGTTCCTGCTGCAGGGCGGCGTCTGGAACGGCCAGGAGATCCTGCCCGCCGGCTTCGTCGACTGGATGCGGGAACCGGCAACTGCCTCGAAAGTCTACGGCAAGGGGCAATTATGGATAGAAGGACCGGGCGACGAAGAAAACCCCGGCGCCGGCACTGCCGCCGGCCTGCCCAAGGACACCTATTGGATGGAGGGGCATGATGGGCAAACGGTTGCCATCATCCCCTCGGAGCAGCTGGTTGTGGTGCGGCTCGGGCTGACGCCGGCCAGGCTCGGCTATCGGCCGCAGGCGATGGTGGCGGCGCTGATCAAGGCGCTGCACTGAGGAATGCGGCGGTCGCAGTCTTGTCTATGCGACTGTCGCCAAAGGTTTGGCGCGATCAACACGCGCCCGCTCGTCGGGTGAGTTCATAACCGTCCAAAGATCATTACGGCGCTGGACGTTCAACCAGAAATCCGGGCTGTTGCCAAACACCCGCGCCAGAATGAGCGCGGTAGCCGCCGTCACGTTGCGGCGGCCGTTGCACAATTCGTTCACATGCTTGCGCTGGACGCTCATAGCTTCGGCCAAAGCCGCCTGTGTCAGGCCGAGTGGTTGCATGAATTCTTCCGTAAGAATTTCGCCAACCGTTGCTGGCTTGCGTGCGGTCATCAACATGTCTCACCTCACTTATATATAAACTGTGGTCGTCGAGATAGATGTCCGACGCCTCGCCCCGGCCCCCGTCCCAGCGGAAGACCAGCCGCCATTGTTTGTTGACACGGATCGAATGGAAGCCTTCGAGATTGCCGCGCAACTTCTCGAAATGGTTGCTGGGCGGCACACGCAAATCCTGATCGATCGCCGCGTCGTCAATCATCTGGAGCTTGCGGAACAAGCGGCTTTCGAGATCGGACGGAATATTGCGGGAGTGGGTGTCGTCCACGAAGAAAGCCCGCAGCCATCCATCTCTAAAGCCGATGATGATCCCATGCTTCCGGCGAGGAGATAATGTACCACTCCTTGGGTCATATGGCAATGTGTGATTTAGCCAATTAACTGATTTCAGCCACGGCCCTCATTTAGGATTGGAGCCCCAAAACCTTCCACGGCAAAATTGATATTAGATGGCGATCTTGCTCACGGCGAGCCAGCTGTAGCCGCGATAAAGTGTTTTGAATCGAACGCTTGCGCCAACTCTTGCAGATTCCGAATCCAGAATCGCGCGCAACGATTGACGCGGCTCGACGTGGAATTTTTTCAGCCAGCCGCGCAACAGCTTGCGGAACCAGCTGGGCAAGGCTTCCTGCTGGCCAAAATCGACGACATGCAGCGAGCCACCCGGTGACAGAGCAGCAAGAGCCGCGGATACCGTCTTTTCCCAGCCGGGGATCATCGACAGCGAATATGAGACAAAGACGCGGTCGAAACTTTCGACGCCGAACAGCGCTTTCGCGTCGAAATTCGTGGCATCGCCGCGCGCCAGCGTGACGCGGCCGGAGAGGCCTTCGCGCGCGAGGGCGGCAGTGGCCGTCTCCAGCATCTCGGCCGAAATATCGAGGCCGAAGAAGCGCGCGCCGGGATAGCGGCGGGCGGCGAGGATGATGTTGCGGCCGGTGCCGCAGCCGAGCTCGAGCACGGTGCCGCCGGCCGGCACATCCAGTCCGGCGATAAGCCGGTCGCGGCCCAGCAAATAATATTTGCGGGTCAGGTCGTAGATATGACGCTGCCAGCGGTAGACGCCGTCCATCAGTTCGGCATGGCTGGCCGGCAAGTCGGTCGTGCTCATGCGGACCGCTTCACATAGAGATGGAAGCCGCCATAGATGGCCGAGCGGTCGCGCGCCGAAAACTCGCGCGAGGCGTCGTTCTCGTAGCGCCACTGATCGAGCAGCGAATTCGAGACGCGGCCGGGCAGCAGGCTGGGTTCCGCTGCGGTGCGGAAGATGACGCGGGCGCCGGTGGAGGCGGTTCGGGTGATCTCGGCCCACAACTCGTTGAGCTGGTCGTCGGTCATCCAGTCCTGTGCATCGAGCAGCACGAAGCGATCCACCGAGCCGGCATCCTTGCGGGCAAGGAACTCGATCAGATTGGCGTGGTGGATGGCAACGCGATCGACATTGTTGCGGATCGTCTTGTAGTTGCGCTTTTCGAGATAGGCGGGCAGGGCGGCCTCGCCCGGATCAGGGTAGCGGCGGGCGAAAGCCTGCCAGGCGAAATAATTGGTCTTCAGCGGAAAATCGCAGGCGAGCTTTTCCAGTCGTGCCTTCAGCACGCTGGCCATGGTGCCGTCACCCGAGGTGATCAGCGAATCGTACTGGGCCGGCGGAATGCCGAGGCCGAACAGCGAAGCCTTTCGCGAGGTCGCCCATTTCAGCAGCGGTTTTTCGAAGACCGGCGCCAGCTCTTCGTCGAAGAAGCGGCGCTGATCGGCGATGGTCTTGGCGTCCATGATTCCGGCCGGGTCGACGCCGAAGAATTTTGCGGTGCGATGGCCGATCGCAATGAACAGGC
The DNA here is from genome assembly GCF_040320585.1 of Mesorhizobium sp. M0663. Classification (NCBI taxonomy): domain Bacteria; kingdom Pseudomonadati; phylum Pseudomonadota; class Alphaproteobacteria; order Hyphomicrobiales; family Phyllobacteriaceae; genus Mesorhizobium; species Mesorhizobium sp. M0663. The sequence continues at coordinate 208,322 of NZ_JAMYPX010000008.1, read as the reverse complement.
CAAGCAGGCCGGTCTGGTAGAAATTGCGGTCGAAGACGGCGATGCGGCGACGGCCGCGCCAGTTGCGGCGCTCCCAATAATGGCGGCTGACCGGGTCGAGATGCGGTGCGATGAAGCGATCGTAGGCCTGTGAATTGTGCCCGGTCTCAGCCGCGCCGAAGAAACGGAACAGGTCGCCCTGCGACGGCAGGTGACGGACGGCTTCGAGCTTCATGCGGTTCAGCGCGATATGGGCAGCGTTGAGGTCGACGGCATCGATCCTTTCCGGCGAGCGGGTGAGATAGGCAAGGATGTTACAGCCGCCGGAGGCAATGGTGACGATGCGGTGGCCCGTCCCGAGCTGCATCGCGTCCATGTCGATTTCGGGGTCTTCCCAGATCTGCGGATAGACGAGGCCGGAGAACAGGAAGGCGAACAGGCGCTCGGAGATGCCGGCTTTCGACAGCGGGCGGTTCTGGTAGACGGCCTTGCCGACTTCCTTGCCGCGGCGAAAAACCAGGTCCCCAGAAATGTCCGTCATGGCAAGGCGATTCCCCGTTTGCTTTGCCGCAAGCGGGTAGCGCAGGGTGATGACAGGCCAGTGACAGCCTGTTGACGCGAGTTCAGGCCTTGCCAAATCCACCTGGGGTCGGCGTCGTCACGATGACCGCCTCGCCAGCGTCGAGGATGGTCTGATCGCAGGCTTTCAGCGTCTCGATCGCGCCGGTCTTGCGGCGGACCTTGGTCGAACCGGCCTCGCCATCGCCGCCTCCGTCCAGTCCCCGCGGCGGGCGGTTGCGATGCGAGGACAGGATCGCGCATTCCATTTTTTCGAGGAAGCGGATGGTGCGCCCGGTGCCGTCGCCGGCATTCCATTTGCCTTCGCCGCCGGAGCCTTCGCGGATATGAAAATCCTCGAGCAATACCGGGAAACGCAGTTCCAGCACTTCCGGATCGGTCAGGCGCGAATTGGTCATATGGGTGTGGACGCCGGAGGTGCCGGCAAAACCGCGGCCGTCGTTCATCCGGCCAGCCGGCGAGCCCGAGCAGATCGTCTCGTAATACTGGTACTGCTTGTTGCCGAAGGTGAGATTGTTCATCGTGCCTTGCGCATTGGCCATCGCGCCCATGGCGCCGAACAGCGCGTTGGTGACGTGCTGCGAGGTCTCGACGTTACCGGCGACGACTGCCGCGGGATAGGCGGGCTTCAGCATCGAGCCGTCGGGAATGACGATGTTGATCGGCCGCAGACATCCGGCATTCATCGGGATGTTGTCTTCGACCATGACGCGGAAGGCATAAAGCACAGCGGCTCGGGCGACTGGCTCTGGCGCATTGAAATTGTTCTTCATCACCGGCGACGTTCCGGTGAAGTCGACGGTCGCTTCGCGCTTCCGCCGGTCGACCGATATCTTCACCTTGATCATTTGGCCGGTGTCGGTCGGATATTCGTATTCGGAACTGTCGGGCAGCCGCTCCAGAACGCGGCGCACGCTTTCGGCGGCATTGTCCTGGACATGGCCCATATAGGCTTCGACCACATCGAGGCCGAAATGCGCGACCATCTTGCGCAGCTCGGCGACGCCCTTTTCGTTCGCGGCGATCTGCGCCTTGAGGTCGGAGATGTTCTGGTGCGGATTGCGCGCCGGGTAGGGGTGGTTGGTGAGTAGCGTCTCCAGGTCCTTCTCGCGGAACCGGCCGCGATCGACGATGCGGAAATTATCGAACAGCACGCCTTCCTCGTCGACGGTTGTGGCAAGCGGCGTCATCGAGCCGGGCGCGGTGCCGCCGATGTCGGCATGATGGCCACGCGAGGCGACGTAGAAGAGGATCTCCTCCCCCCTCGAGGGGGAGGTGGCGGCGAAGCCGCCGGAGGGGGTCGTTGCGGCAGTGCTCGACGCATTTGCGGTGCCTTCTGCGAGGACCCCACCCGGCCGCTTCGCGGCCACCCTCCCCTCAAGGGGGAGGGAAAACACCGGCGTCACCACTGTGATATCAGGCAGATGGGTGCCGCCATTGTAAGGTGCGTTCAGCGCAAAGACGTCGCCGGGGCGAATGTCGCCGGAATTGAGCCGGATGATGGTCTCCACCGAGCGGTCCATCGAGCCGAGATGCACCGGCATATGCGGTGCGTTGGCGACCAGCGCGCCATTCCGGTCGAAGACGGCGCAGGAGAAATCGAGCCGCTCCTTGATGTTGACGGAATAGGCAGTGTTTTGCAGCGTTACGCCCATCTGTTCGGCGATCGACATGAACAGGTTGTTGAAGACCTCCAGCATCACCGGATCGGCTTCGGTGCCGAGTGCGGCCTGTCGGCGCTTCTTCTCGACGCGCCGCATCAATACGTGGTCCTTGGCGGTGATCTCGGCCTGCCAGCCCGGCTCGACGACAATGGTCTGGTTCGGCTCGATGATCAAAGCAGGGCCGGCGATCTTGTTACCAGGCTTCAGCGTTTCGCGAGGGAAGATGCCGGCGTCGCGCCAGACGCCGTCGACAAAGATTTTCCGGTTCCCGGAAGGACTTGCGGCCATGTCTTCAACAACTGAATCGCTTTCGTCGCGGCCGGTGCCGCCGGTATCGGTACCCTCGACGCCGACCGATTCGACGATCATCGGCTTGTCGTCGTAGACGAAACCGAACTGCGCCTTGTGCGCCAGTTCGAAGTCCGCCTTGGCCTGCGCAATCGAGCCGTGCCCGAAGTTCAGAGGCAGCGCGGTATCGGTGCCGTCGTAGCGGATCTGCAGCACCGGTCTCGAGGCGACCGCGTCTTCGCTGATGCCTTGCGCGGCGAGTTCGTCGATGACGGCTTTGCGCAGCGTTGCGATGAGTTCATCGATCGCTGGCCCGGAATTGTCCGCCAGCGGCTTCAGCAGCGCCTGCTGGCGTGACGCAAATACAGAGGATAGGCCGATGCCGTATGCCGAGAGCAGGCCTGAGAAGGGATGGATCAGCACCGCCTCCATGCCGAGCGCATCGGCGACCAGGCAAGCGTGCTGGCCGCCGGCGCCGCCGAAGCAGTTCAGGAGGTATTCGGTGACATCGTAGCCGCGCTGCACCGAAATCTTCTTGATGGCGTTGGCCATGTTTTCGACGGCGATGGTGATGAACCCTTCGGCGACGGTTTCCGGCGAGCGGCCGTCGCCGATCTCGGCGGCAAGTGCGGTGAATTTTTCGCGAACCGTCTGGACGTCGAGCGGTTCGTCCTGGCCCGGTCCAAAAATAGCCGGGAAGAACTCGGGCTGCAGCTTGCCCAGCATGACATTGGCGTCAGTGACGGCCAACGGGCCGCCGCGCCTATAGGCGGCCGGGCCGGGATTGGCGCCGGCCGAATCCGGCCCGGCGCGAAAGCGGCCGGCCTCGTAATGGAGGATCGAGCCGCCGCCTGCAGCAACGGTGTGGATGCGCATCATCGGCGCGCGGATGCGCACGCCGGCGACCTCGGTGTCGAAGGCGCGCTCGTAGTCACCATCGTAATGGGCGACATCGGTGGAGGTGCCGCCCATGTCGAAGCCTATGACTTTGCCGAAACCGGCGAGTTTTGCCGTCTCGACCATGCCGACGACACCGCCGGCCGGGCCGGACAACAGCGCATCCTTGCCCTGGAACATGTCGGCGGCGGTGAGGCCGCCCGACGACATCATGAACATGAGGCGAGGGCTTTCCCTCCCACTTGAGGGGAGGGTGGCGGCGAAGCCGCCGGGTGGGGTCGGCTCGACTGGGTTCGACACTCTGGCGGTGCCTTCTGAGATGACCCCCTCTGGCTGCTGCGCAGCCATCTCCCCCACAAGGGGGGAGATTGGCGCGGCACCCAGTTCCGCCGCAACCCTTTGCACATACCTTGCCAGGATCGGCGACAGATAGGCGTCGACCACCGTGGTGTCGCCACGGCCGACCAGCTTGATCAGCGGCGAGACCTCGTGACTGACCGAGACCTGCGAGAATCCGAGCTTTCGACAGACTTTGGCGACCGCCTTTTCGTGCTCGGGATGTTTCCAGGCATGCATGAAGACGATCGCGACCGCATCGATGCCATCCGCCTTGGCTTGCTCAATAGCCGGGCGTACCGAAGCAATGTCGAGCAGGCGCTCGACACTGCCGTCGGCGCGAACCCTTTCGTCGATCTCGACGACACGCTCATAGAGCTGTTCGGGAAGGATGATCTGCTTGGCAAAGATATCGGGCCTGGCCTGATAGGCAATCCTCAGCGCATCGCGGAAGCCTTTGGTGATGAGCAGCAGCACACGGTCGCCCTTGCGCTCGAGAAGGGCATTGGTGGCAACCGTGGTGCCCATCTTGACATCGCCGATCAGAGCGGAGGGGATTGGAGCGCCGGGTTGGACGCCGAGCAGCTCGCGAATGCCCTGGATGGCAGCGTCGGCATAGGCTTCGGGATTCTCGGACAGCAGCTTGCGCGGGTTGAGCGCGCCTTCCGGGTCCCGACCGATGACGTCGGTGAAGGTGCCGCCACGGTCGATCCAGAAATCCCATTTTGCGGTCATGGCAGTGGCTCCCGGGATTTTCCCTGTTCGATCTGTTAGCTCGCGAGGCCCTGACCGGCAATCGTCAAGTGATTGGAATATGTTACAGGCAGAAATGCAACGTTACGAAACTCATGCGCAGCTTACGCATTGTGTCCTCGACCGCCGCCGGTAACGGAGGCGTGATTAGAGGAGAGATATCATGAAGAAACTCATTCTTGCGTCGGTGTCGGCGCTTGCGTTGCTTGGCCTTGCCGCCTGCAGCAACAGCGGCACCGACAACACCACGACGCAGAGCACCAACCCGCCGGCATCCGACCAGACGATGAAGCCGGCTGCTCCTGACGCCAACAAGCCTGCCGAGCCGGCTCCGGCTCCGGCGCCTGCGCCGGCTGCTCCGGCTCAGTAGTCAATGTGACAACCAAGGAAAGGCTGGCCTCATAGGCCGGCCTTTCTGCTGCTTACGATGCCAGCGCCTGGCGGCCGAGTGCGACGACGTGAGCGCTGGCGCCAGCCGCCTCAGGCATTGCGCCAAATCGATTGGGCCAGCCCCTGCGTCACTGTCTTGGCTTGATAGCGATGGGTGGTTAGCCCTATGAAGCCCCCATGTCGATTTGGGACCGCCTTGGTGACTTCGTCACACGCGTTTCATCTTCAGCGTCGTCAGGCGTCGCCGAAGTGGTCGAGGCCGTGCGCACGGTTTTCTCCGGCGATGCCGATCTGCGCCGGCGCGTCGCCTTCTCGGTGGCGATGATCGCCCTGTCGGCCAAGATGGCCAAGGCAGACGGCATCGTCACGCAAGACGAGGTGCGCGCCTTCCAGGAAATATTCGAGGTGCCGAAGGAACAGAGGCGCAATGTGGCGCGGCTCTACGATTTGGCCAAACGCGACATTGCCGGTTTCGAGACCTATGCCGAGCGGATGGCGCAGCTTTGCGGTTCGGGCCATTCGAACTGCCTGATGCTCGAGGACATACTCGACGGGCTGTTCCACATCGCCAAGGCCGACGGGCTGGTGCATGAGCGCGAGGGCCAATTCCTGCATCGCATCGCCGAGATATTCCGCATCGATGAGGCGCATTACCAGAGCATCCTGGCCCGGCATGTCGATCTGGGTGCGGCCGATCCTTATATTGTGCTCGGCATCGAGCGTGGGAAGCCGTTCGAGGAGGTCCGCAGGCGCTACCGCAAGCTGGTCTCCGACAATCATCCGGACCGGCTGATCGCACGCGGCCTGCCGCAGGAATTCATCAAGATCGCGACGACCAGGCTGGCGGCGATCAACGCGGCCTATGAAATGATCGAGCGGGGCCTGCGGCACGCATGAGCGGCTTTCCGCCCGATGAGCCGAGCGCCGAGGTCAGGGTATCGCCGAATTTCGGACCACGGCGCGGGACGCTCGGACCCGATATGATCGTGCTGCACTACACCGGCATGGCTACCGGCGCCGGTGCCGAGGCATGGCTTTGCGATCCGGCAAGCGAGGTCTCGTCGCACTACCTGGTCCATGAGGGCGGCCGCATTGTTCAGATGGTAAGGGAAAGCGACCGCGCCTGGCATGCCGGCAGGAGTTCGTGGTTCGGGCTGAACGACGTCAACTCCTGTTCGATCGGCATCGAGATCGTCAATCCGGGGCATACGCTCGGCTATCGCAACTTTCCAAAACCGCAGATCGACGCGGTGATCGGCCTGTGCGCCGGCATCGTCGAGCGCCATTCCATTCCGGCGCAGCGGGTGCTTGCCCATTCCGACGTGGCACCGGGGCGAAAGGTCGATCCAGGCGAGAAATTTCCATGGAAGGCCTTGTTTGCTGCCGGTATCGGCCATGTTGTGCCGGCAGCACCGATCCGGCGCGGCGCCGTGCTGAAGCCAGGCGATACCGGCGCCGAGGTAGAGGCGCTGCAGTCGATGCTGGCGCTCTATGGTTATGGCGTCGAGATCACCGGCACTTTCGACCGGCAGACCGAAATCGTGGTCGAGGCATTTCAGCGGCATTTCCGGCAGCGCCTGGTCGATGGCATGGCTGACGGATCGACGATCCGCACGCTGGAAAGGCTGCTCGCTTCCGTAAGGATAGCCTCTCTCAAATAATCTTTTGCCAGCTTAAAAATTACAATCTGTTACTCAAAGTGACTTGCGTCGCCTTCTTTGGCGCCAATTCCGTCGTCAAAGGCGATCCGTACAGATTGTCGGACGTCTATCCCCCCAAATGTTCCGATGTTGATTGAGGGTATCTGCGCGAAGTTCTTTGTGCAGATCAAACAGAACAGGATCACATGCAGAAATTGACCGTTTTAACGGCAGCCATTGCTGCCGGCGTAATGACTTTTGCCTTCAGTGCGGCGAACAGCGCACCGCTGAGCCAGCGGGCCGATCAGGGCTTCAGTGCCGCAGCCGGCAAAACCGCCATGCCGAAGGGTGGTGCAAAAGTAGAGAAGACCGCCACCGCAAAAGTGGAAAAAGCGGCCGCGGTAAGGACGAAAAAGCCAGTCTCCGCGAAAAGGCCAACCGCTGCGAGAAAGACAATCGCCAAACAGCATGTGAAGCGTAGCCGCAAACGCATCGACCGCATGGCAACGGCGTCAGTCGCTCCGAAGAGCAGGCCAGCGCCTCAGGCGGCGGTAGTCGGCGGCAGCGGACAGTATTCGGCGATCATTGCGCGTTATGCCGCCAGCTATGGCGTCCCGGTGTCGCTCGCCAACGCCGTCATCAAGATCGAAAGCAACTACCAACCGAACCAGGTCGGCAGCGCCGGCGAGATCGGCCTGATGCAGATCAAGCCGGCGACGGCAAGGATGATGGGCTATAGCGGTTCGGTTCAGGGTCTCTACGATCCCGATACCAACATCAAATACGGCATGAAGTACCTTGCCATGGCGCGGGATCTCGGCGGCGGCACGACCTGCGGCACGATCCTGAAATACAATGCCGGCCACGCCGCCACACGGATGAACCCGGTGTCCGCAGCCTATTGCGGCAAGGTCAAGGTGCAGCTGGCAGCACTTGGAGCGCCCGCCTGACAAGCGACAACTTGCTTTTTCGTTTGCGTTTTCGGGCCTGAACCCCTTTATACGCCTTGCCAGCTGGCCGGGCGGCCGCACCCGCGAAGCCGAAAGGCTGCGGGTGAGGAAAGTCCGGGCTCCATGGAGACACGGTGCCGGTTAATGACCGGCGGGGGCGACCCCAGGGAAAGTGCCACAGAAAGCAAACCGCCACGATCCAATCGTGGCAAGGGTGAAAGGGTGGGGTAAGAGCCCACCGCGCGACTGGCAACAGGAGCGGCACGGTAAACCCCACCGGGAGCAAGACCGAATAGGGGCGGTGCGAGGGGAAACCCTCGAGGGCTGTTTCCGGCTCACCGTCCGGGTAGGTTGCGTGAGGCGCATGGCAACATGCGCCCAAGATGAATGGCCGCCACGTTCTCGCCCCGTAAGGGGCGAGGGCCATACAGAACCCGGCTTACAGGCCAGCTGGCAGTTTTCCCCGACAAAAGGAAATCTCCTGATATCAGCAGGTTGCGTCTTCGGGCGCAGCCGTTGATTCACTTTCGACCCCTGCAGCCGAGCGCGACAATCCTTGAAATTGGTACGATTTAATCGTACCATTGAGAGATTGATCAGGAGTGCGCCATGGGCCACGTTGACAAACGCAGCATCACGCTATCGCCGGAACTGGCGGCGGCGGTCGACGACGTGGTCGCCGCCGGCGAATATGCCTCGGCGAGCGAGGTGATCCGCGACGCGCTGCGGCAATGGAAGGACCGGCGCGACCTGCTCGGCTACACGGTCGAGGAATTGCGCAAGCTGGTGCAGGAGGGGATCGACAGCGGACCGGGACGGTTTGCGTCGATCGACGAAATAAAGGCCGAAGCGCGGAGACGATTGAAACCCGACAGCGCGGCATGAATTTGCTGCCCATCATCCGAACCGCAAATGCGGAAGAGGATTTGATCGCGATCTGGCTTCATGTTGCGCAAGACAGCGAGGCTGCGGCCGATCGATTGCTCGATCGGATCGAAGCCCGCTGGCAGCAAGTGGCCACTTATCCCTTCTCAGGTGCCCCGCGCGAAGACATCGCGCCCGGCATCCGTCACCTGATCGTCGGCGTCGAAGAGGCGATCGAAATCGTTCGCGTCCTCCACGGCCGGCGCAAGATCGACGCCGATTCAGCCACCGATTGCGTCTAGCGACGCCTCGATCGCCTGCCAAAGCTCTTCCACCGGCTCGCAGCCGATCGACAGGCGAACGAAGCCGGGCGGAACGGCATCTCCCCTTTTTGATCGCCGTTCGGCCGAAGTGTGCACGCCGCCGAACGACGTCGCTGCCTGCATCAAGGCGCAATTGTTGATGAAATCCTCGGCCCTGTCCTCCGAGGCGAGCACGAACGAGATGAGAAAGCCGAAGCGCTCCATCTGGGCGCGGGCAAGATTGTGCGATGGATCGCTCTCCAGTCCCGGAAAGCGCAAGCCGCTGATCGCGCGATGGTTTTTCAGCCGTCGCGCTATCATTTCGGCGGAAGCGCACATGCGGTCGAAGCGCACGTCCAGCGTTTCGAGGCCGCGATGCACCAGCCATGCCTCGAACGGCCCGGGGATAGCGCCCGACGCCTCGCGCCAGTCGGTCACCCTCGAGATAATGTCCGCGTCGCGGCTGGCGACATGGCCGAACAGCACATCGGAATGGCCGTTTGGTGCCTTGGTGTCGGCGGCAATGACGATATCTGCACCGAGATCGAGCGGGCGCTGGCCGAAAGGCGTCATCGTCGTGTTGTCGACCACAAGCACCGCACCCGCTCTATGCACGGCCTCGGCGACGGCTGCGATGTCGCATATGTCCAGTCCTGGGTTGGCGGGCGTTTCGACGAAGGCAAGCCGATACCTATCGAAGCCGCCGTCGAGGAAGCTCGATGTTGGCCGGACATCATAAGCGACGCCGAAGGACTTCAGGAAGCGCTCTGCCAGCGCCCTCGTCGTGTGATAGCCGTCGGACGGCAGCAGGATACGGTCGCCGGCTTTGAGCAGGCCGAAAAATACCGCCGAGATGGCAGCCATCCCCGAGGGGAAGGCGACGCATGGGGCGTCTTCCAGATGCGCCAGCATGTGCTCGACCGCATCCCAGGTCGGATTGCTGAAGCGGCCATATTGATCGTAGCCGGTGGCGTCGCCGGGCGCATGAAAGATGGCGGCCATGGTCAGGGGCAAGGGGATCGGGTCGCCCTTGGCAAGCCTGCCGCGATACAGATGGGGAAGTGCCGCGGCGCGCGACTTGGCTGTTTCGGACATGGTTTCAACCTCGTTACTGACCGGAAAAGGAGATGCCGAGGCTATGCGCGGCAGCGATCCGCAGCAAGCCGGCTCCGGTTGGGCCACACGGCTCTAAACGCTTCGTTAGGCTTAATAGACGATAAAGACGGGAGTGCCGTCAAAGCTGCTCTCCCCAGTCGTGGCAAGCGCGTTTTGAAGACTGTTCCCGTTGACGCCCATAACACCCCATGATATCCCATTCCGATACTCAAGCCTTCGTTCCGTGTCAGGGTGAAGCGTACGCCAATCGGGCAGCCGCGGCGGCAGCGCGTTTGCCTGCGTTCGCCCGTCACAACGAAGCGGGTTTTGGACGTCGACCGGGCCGGGGCGGCGCGGACAGGAAGATGCAGAGGGGTGCGGCGGCGCAAGCGGCCGTAACGCGTAATGGACCGGTTTCTGTCGAACGCGGTGAACAGGATCGATGCGAAGGGACGGGTGTCCGTGCCGGCGCATTTCCGTGCCGTTGTGCAGAAACGCGGCTATTCGGAACTTTATGCGCTACGCTGCCTGGATCGCCCGGCGATGGATGTCGGTGGGCTCGACCTGCTCGATCGCTACGAGCAGCGTATCGCCCAGGAAGACCCGTTCCTGCAGACGGCGGACGATATGTCGTTCTTCTGCCATGGCGATGGAACGTTTCTGAAGCTCGACCAGGACGGCCGTATCACGATGAGCGATTTCATTCGCGAGCATACCGGCATTTCAGCGGAAGTGGCCTTCGTTGGCCGCGGCAATTTCTTTCAGATCTGGGAGCCGGGACGGCTCAGCGCCTATGGGACGGAAGCACGCGCCCGGCTTTTGCAGCTTCGGCAGGGGACGAAGCCCGAGGAGCGGCCGGAATGATGGCGGGCGACGGCGATGAAGTTCATGCCGTTGGCGGACCAGCCCGTCACATTCCGGTCCTCCTTGCCGAAGTTCTGGGGGCGCTGGCGCCGACAAAAGGCGAGGTGATCGTCGACGGCACGTTCGGTGCCGGCGGCTACACCAAGGCCATTCTGGCAAGCGGAGCCTCGGTCGTCGCCATCGACCGCGATCCGGATGCGATCGCGGCGGGGCGGGCCCTTGAACAGCAGTCCGGCGGCAAGCTCAGGCTTGTCCAGGCACCGTTCTCGACGCTCGACGAGCAGGTTGAAAGTGCCGATGGCGTCGTGCTCGACATCGGCATCTCCTCCATGCAGATCGACCAGCCGGAGCGCGGCTTTTCATTCCGGGCCGATGGACCGCTCGACATGCGCATGGCGCAGGCGGGCCTGAGCGCCGCCGACGTCGTCAACACCTTCAAGGTGGGCGATCTTGCCCGCATCTTCGGTTTTCTCGGCGAGGAACGCCATGCCGGGCGCATCGCCCGCATGATCGAGAGCCGTCGCGAAAAACGCCCCTTCGAGCGCACGCTCGACCTTGCCGATGCCATCGAGACGCATATCGGTCGCGCGCCGAAAGACAAGATCCATCCGGCCACCCGCGTTTTCCAGGCGCTGCGCATCTTCGTCAATGACGAACTCGGCGAACTGGCCAAGGCACTGTTTGCCGCCGAGCGCGTGCTGAAACCGGGCGGGCGGCTTGTCGTGGTGACCTTCCATTCCCTCGAGGACCGCATCGTCAAGCGCTTCATCGCCGACAGAGCCGATTCAGCGACCGGATCGCGGCACCTGCCCGAGGCGCAGGCGCGCACCGCCACCTTCACCAAGAAGGGCGGCGGCGTGACGCCTGGCGATGCCGAGATATCGGCAAATCCGCGGGCGCGCTCGGCAAGGCTGCGCACTGCAATCCGTACAGAGGCGCCGGCGCGTGCCGGCGATTTTTCGATCTTCGGCCTGCCAAAACTGCCTGGCCCAAAGCTTCCCGGCGCCGATCGACCGGGAGAGAGGTGAGCACGTGTTTCGTACCAGCGACATAGTCCTGATCGCCGTCATGGTTTCGGCGGCTGCCCTGACCTACAAGACCAAGCGCGAGGCCGAGGAGCAACTGGCGGCAGTGCACAAGATCCAGGCGCAGATCCGTTATGAGGAGGACACGATCGACCTGCTCAAGGCGGACTGGAGCCTGCTTACCCAGCCGTCGCGCCTGCAGAAGCTCACCGAAATCTACAAATCGCAACTCGGACTCGAGCCGGTCAATGCGCGCCAGATCGTCGGGCTGGACGATCTGCCGGCGAAACCCGTCAACATCGAGGACCTTTCATCGCAGCGGCTGGGCGGCATGGCCGATATCGGCGGCAAGGATCCCGTGGTGACCGGAGGCATCGTCCAATGATCACCGGATTTCCAATGGCTGCCAGATTTCCAAAGATTGGCAGGCTGCTGAAGCGCGGTTCGAAGCCCGGCGCGGGCGGATCGATCGTGGTCGAAGGTGCCCGCAAGGCGACCGGTGGCAAGGGCAGGACCCGCATCGTCATGACGATGGCGGTGTTCTTCGGCATCTATTCGACCATTGCCGGGCGGCTGGTCTATCTGGGTTTCCAGAATCCCGACCTGTCGGGCGGGCCGCAGAGCCGGGTGACGGCATCGCGACCCGACATCGTCGACCGTAACGGCGAAGTGCTGGCGACCGACATCAAGACCGCGTCGCTGTTTGCCGAACCGCGCCGCATCGTCGATGCCGACGAGGCGATCGAAAAGCTGTCGACGGTGCTTCCCGAGATCGACTACGAGCAGACATATAACAAGCTGAAGAGCGGCGCCGGGTTCGTCTGGCTGCAGCGGCAACTGACGCCGAAGCAGCAGGCCGACATCATGCAACTCGGCATCCCCGGATTCGGCTTTCGCACCGAAAAGCGCCGGTTCTATCCGGCCGGCGAAACCTCGTCCTACATTGTCGGCCTCACCAACATCGACAATCAGGGCATCTCCGGCATGGAGAAATACATCGACGAACAAGGCTTGAGCGACCTTCAGGCGTCGGGCCTGGCGGTGGCCAGGGATTTGAAGCCGGTGCAGCTCTCGATCGACCTGCGCGTCCAGCATATCGTGCGCGACGAGGTCGCCACCGGCATGGAAAAGTACCACGCCATCGCGGCGGGCGCCGTCGTGCTCAACGTCAAGACCGGCGAGGTGCTGGCGATGGCGTCGGTTCCGGATTTCGATCCGAACAACCCCTATAACGCGCAGGACAAGGACAGGCTCAACCGTATGTCGGCCGGCCTCTATGAAATGGGGTCGACCTTCAAGAGCTTCACCACCGCTATGGCGCTCGATTCCGGCAAGATAACGCTGCAAAGCCGTTTCGACGCGTCGCGCCCGATCAGGATCGGCCATCAAACCATCCATGATTTCCATGGCAAGGGCCGGATATTGTCGGTGCCGGAAGTGTTCATCTACTCCTCCAATATCGGCTCTGCCAAGGAAGCCGAAGCGGTTGGCATCGACGGACACCGCGAATTCCTGCATCGCCTGGGAATCCTCGAGAAGATGCAGACCGAACTGCCGGAAGTCGCTCGGCCGACCGAGCCCAAGGTCTGGAAGCAGGTCAATTCGATCACCATCGCCTTCGGCCACGGTGTGTCGACGACGCCGCTGCAGACAGCGGTCGGCTGCGCCGCGCTGATGAATGGCGGCTATCTGATGGACCCGACCTTCCTGCCGCGCACGCAGGAGCAGGCGATGGCGGTGGCCAAGAAAGTGGTCAGCGACAAGACGGTCGAGGGCATGCGCTATCTCTATGCACTCAATGCTGAAAAGGGATCCGGCCGCAATGCACGGGTGCCAGGATACCGGGTGGGCGGCAAGACGGGAACGGCGGAGAAGGTCGTCAACGGCCGTTACTCGAAGGAAAAGAATTTCAACGCCTTCGTTGCGGCTTTCCCGATGGACGATCCGCAATACATAGTGCTTACGATCGCCGACGAACCGAAGCCGGAAAAGCCCGGCATGGGTGCTACGGCCGCCTCGAACGCGGGCATCATGGCTGCAAACATCATCCGACGTGCGGCTTCCATGCTTGGCGTGAAGCCAGATTTCAGCCATGAAAATGGTGCAACGCTGGTTTCCTATCAGTGATTCTTGGGGCGCGCCGGCAACTGCGCGCTATTTTGTTGCGATGAACGGGGTTCGATGAAGCTGAAAAATCTAGCCGGTATCCTGCCTGTCGAGGGGACAGCTTCCTTCGACATGGAGGCTACAGGGATTTCGTCGGATTCCCGCCAGGTAACACGGGGCGTCGTCTTTTTCGCGCTCACCGGCTCCAAGGCGGATGGCGCAGCCTACGCAGCCGATGCCGCGAGCCGAGGCGCTGCAGCGATCGTGGTCGGCAAGGGCAGTGCCGTCGCCGGGCTGCCAGTCCCGGTTCTTGTCGTAGACGATCCGCGCCTTGCACTGGCCCTGAGTGCTGCACGTTTTTTCGGTATGCAACCGCAAACCATGGTCGCGGTGACCGGAACCAGCGGCAAGACCTCGGTCGCCGCATTCACCCGGCAGATATGGGAGCAGGCGGGTTTCGCCGCCGCCTCGATCGGCACGACCGGCGTGGTGGCGCCGGGCCGCAACGAATATGGCTCGCTGACCACGCCGGATCCGGTGGCACTGCACAGGCTGCTCAAGGAGCTGGCGGAGGCCGGCGTCACCCACGCCTCGATGGAAGCGTCCAGCCATGGCCTCGACCAGCGCCGGCTCGACGGCGTCAAGCTTGCGGCCGGCGGCTTCACCAATCTCGGCCGCGACCATATGGACTATCATCCGACGGTCGAGGACTATCATCGCGCCAAATTGCGTCTGTTCGACGCGCTGCTGCCGAAGGGCGCGCCGGCGGTCATCTTTGCCGACGACCCGTGGTCGGAGCCGACGATCAAGGCGGCGCGGGCAGGGGGACTGAATGTGCTGACGGTCGGCCGCCACGGCGATTTCCTGCGGCTGAAGCGGGTCGAGCACGAGCGCCACCGCCAGCGCGCCGAGGTCGAAGCGGACGGCGTTCTCCATGAAGTCGACTTGCCGCTGGCCGGCGACTTCCAGATTGCAAATGCGCTGGTGTCGGCCGGCCTCGCCATTTCGACTGGAACATCTGTTGCCAAGGCGTTAATGGCGCTGGAGAAATTGAAGGGCGCGCCGGGACGGCTCGACCTTGTCGGGACAGCCGCCAACGGCGCGCCCGTCTATGTCGACTACGCTCATAAGCCGGATGCGCTGGAAAACGTGCTGGCTTCGGTGCGCCCCTTTACCACCGGCCGCGTCATCGTCGTATTCGGTTGCGGCGGCGACCGCGATCGGGGCAAGCGGCCGATCATGGGCGAGATCGCCACAAGGCTGGCCGACGTCGTCATCGTCACCGACGACAATCCCCGCTCGGAAGTACCCGAGACGATCCGCGCCGCGATCCTGGAGGCCGCACCTGGCGCCATCGAGATCGGCGACCGGCGCAAGGCCATCCACGAGGCGGTCGGGATGCTTCACGCTGGCGACACGCTGATCGTGGCCGGCAAGGGCCATGAGGAAGGCCAGACCATCGGCACCGAGACGCTGCATTTTTCCGATCATGAAGAAGTTCGCTCGGCGCTGCGGGAGCAAGCAGCGTGAGTTATCTGTGGACCTCCGAGGCGCTGGTTGCCGCCATGGATGGCCGGCCGCTCGGTCCGATGCCTGAAGGCATCGCCGGCATTTCCATCGACAGCCGCAGCCTGCAGCCGGGAGACGCTTTCTTCGCCATCAAGGGCGAGGCTATGGACGGCCATGATTTCGTCACCGCCGCCATCAAGGCGGGTGCCGGCGTGCTGATCGTCGCCGAGGGCAAGCTGCCGTCGCTGGGGCGGCTGACGGCACCGATGATCGTCGTGGAGGACGTGCTTGTCGCTCTGGAAAAGCTCGGCGTTGCCGCGCGCGCACGCTCAAAGGCCAGGGTGATTGCCGTGACCGGGTCGGCGGGCAAGACCACCACCAAGGAAGCACTGCGCCACGCTCTCTCCGCGGTCGGTACGGTGCATGCATCGGCCCAGTCGTTCAACAATCACTGGGGGGTGCCGCTGACGCTGGCGCGCATGCCGCAGGGTTTCGACTATGCCGTCTTCGAGATCGGCATGAACCATCCGGACGAGATCCGGCCGCTGGTCAAGATGGTCCGGCCGCATGTCGCCATCGTAACGTTGATCGCGGCGGCTCACCTCGGCTTCTTCCGCAACCTGGACGAGATCGCCAAGGCCAAGGCAGAGGTTTTCGAGGGACTGGAGCCCGGTGGCGCCGCCCTTCTCAACCGCGACGATGCGCGCTGGAAGCTGCTGGAGAAGATGGCCAAAGAGGCCGGCGTCGAGCATGTCTACGGGTTCGGCGAGAATGCCCGGGCGACCTTCAAACTGATCAAATGCGAGCTCAATGCCGATCACTCGGTCATCACCGCCAAGATTGGCGGGCACGAGATTGTCGCCAGGATCGGCGCGCCGGGCCGCCATATGGTGCAGAACGTGCTCGCGGTGCTTGGTGCCGCGCATCTGGTCGGCGCCGACGTCACCAGAGTTGCGCAGGCGCTGGCCGATCTTTCGCCCGAACGCGGACGCGGCAAGCGCTATGTGTTGCGTCACCCCAACGGGCCGATCACGCTGATCGACGAGAGCTACAACGCCAATCCGGCGTCGATGAGCGCTGCAATGGCACTGCTCAACACGACGCCGGTGTCGGGCGAAGGCAGGCGCATTGCCGTGCTCGGCGATATGCTCGAGCTCGGCAGCCATTCGGCGAAATTGCATGCCGCGCTTGCCGGTCTGATCGTCGGCACCGACACGCGCACGGTCTTTCTCGGCGGCCCGGAGATGCGGGCGCTGGCCGACGTTTTGCCCGGCGAGATCAGGACGGAGTACCGCGCCGGTGCGGAAGATCTGAAACCGGTTCTTCTATCGGAATTGAAGCCCGGCGACGTGGTTATGATCAAATCGTCGAAGGGCATAGGCTTTTCAAAGCTGGTCGAGGCGTTGCTCGGCAAGTTTCCGGCGGAAGCCACAACCAGCAGACAGACCTAGGATCGGTCCGGGGGACGCAAGCGCATGCTAACACTGCTCGTCGAATTTGCGGACAAGATCTCGGTCTTCAACGTCTTCCGCTACATAACCTTCCGCACCGGCGGAGCGCTGATCACAGCGGCGCTGATCGTGTTCATCTTCGGACCGACCATCATCAATTCGCTGCGGCTGCGGCAAGGCAAGGGCCAGCCGATCCGTGCCGACGGGCCGCAGACGCATTTCAAGAAGGCGGGAACGCCGACAATGGGCGGACTGATGATCCTGTCCGGCATCGTCGGTTCGTCCCTGCTGTGGGCGAACCTGTCGAGCATCTACGTCTGGGTGGTCCTGCTGGTGACGCTGGGATTCGGCTCGATCGGCTTTTACGACGATTATCTCAAAGTAACCAAGCAATCGCATCTCGGCTTTTCCGGCAAGGCGCGGCTGGGGCTCGAATTCGTCATCGCCGGCATCGCCGCCTGGGTGATCATGCATAACGGCCAGGCGCCGTTCTCGTCATCGTTGACATTCCCTTTCGCCAAGGAGTTTCTCGTCAATCTCGGCTGGTTCTTCATCCCGTTCTCGTGCTTCGTCATCGTCGGCGCCGGCAATGCGGTGAACCTGACCGACGGTCTCGACGGGCTGGCGATCGTGCCGATCATGATCGCCGCCGCATCCTTCGGCGTCATCGCCTATCTCTCCGGCAACGCGGTGTTCGCCGAATATCTGCAGATCCATTTCGTGCCCGGCACCGGTGAACTTGCGGTGGTCCTTGGAGCGGTGATCGGCGCCGGGCTTGGCTTCCTCTGGTTCAATGCGCCGCCGGCGGCGATCTTCATGGGCGACACCGGCTCGCTGGCGCTGGGTGGGCTGATCGGCACGGTCGCGGTGGCGACCAAGCACGAGATCGTGCTGGTCATCGTCGGCGGCCTGTTCGTCGTCGAGATATTCTCGGTCATCATCCAGGTCGGCTACTTCAAGATGACCGGCAAGCGCGTCTTCCTGATGGCGCCGATCCACCATCATTTCGAAAAGCTCGGCTGGACCGAAAGCCAGGTGGTGATCCGCTTCTGGATCATCGCCGTCATCCTGGCGCTGGTCGGCCTGTCGACCCTGAAGCTCAGATAGGAGGCCGCTTGATCCCCGCCGCATCCTTTTCAGGCAAGCGCGTTTCGCTCTTCGGGCTCGGTGGCTCGGGGATTGCCACGGCGCGCGCGCTGATCGAGGGCGGCGCGGATGTGCTGGCGTGGGACGACAATCCCGACAGCGTCGCCAAGGCCGGCGCGGTCGGCATCACGACAGCGGACCTGCGTGGTGCGGACTGGGCGAGGTTTTCCGCCTTCGTGCTGTCGCCCGGCGTGCCGCTGACGCATCCCAAGCCGCACTGGACCGTCGAGTTGGCGCGGGGCTCAGGCGTGGAGATCATCGGCGACATCGAGCTTTTCTGCCGCGAGCGGATGCTGCTGGCACCGGCAGCACCTTTCATTGCCATTACCGGCACCAACGGCAAGTCGACGACCACGGCACTGACGGCGCACATCCTAAAATCGGCTGGGCGCGACACGCAGATGGGCGGCAATATCGGCCGCGCGGTGATGACGCTCGATCCGCCGCAGCCTGAACGGCACTATGTGGTTGAGTGCTCTTCCTACCAGATCGATCTTGCCCCTTCGATCAATCCGACGGCCGGTGTGCTGCTCAACCTGACGCCGGACCATCTCGACCGCCATGGCACGATGCAACACTACGCCTCGATCAAGGAGCGGCTGGTGGCCGGCAGCGAGACGGCAATCATCGGTGTCGACGATTCCTGGTGCGCCCAGATCGCCGATCGGCTGGAGCGGGCCGGCCGGCAGGTCATCCGCATCTCCAAGCGCCTGCCGCTGACCGACGGTTATTTCGCTGACGGCACCAACTTAATGGAAGCCGTGCACGGCCGCTACAGCCGTGTCGCCTTCCTCGAAGGCATCGGCTCGTTGCGCGGCCAGCACAATGCGCAGAACGCGCTGGCCGCCGCCGCCGCCTGCCTCAAGGTCGGGCTCGAGCTCGGCGAGATCCAATCCGGACTTGAGAGTTTCCCTGGGCTGGCGCACCGCATGGAGCAGGTCGGCCGCAAAGGGCATGTGCTGTTCGTCAACGATTCCAAGGCGACCAATGCCGATGCCGCTGCACCGGCGCTGTCGAGCTTTGCGCGTATCTACTGGATTGCCGGCGGCCTGCCGAAAGAGGGCGGCATCGAGCCGTTACGCGGCTTCTTCCCGCGCATCGCCAAGGCCTATCTGATCGGCGAAGCCGCACCGGCCTTTTCGGCGACGCTGGGCGAAGCGGTGCCCTACGAGATATCAGGCACGTTGGCGGCGGCAGTCGAACACGCCGCCCGCGATGCGGCCAGGGATAGTAGCGGCGAGGCAGTGGTGCTGCTGTCGCCGGCCTGCGCCAGTTTCGACCAGTTCAAGAATTTCGAAGTGCGCGGTGAGGCGTTCAGGCAAGCCGCAACCGCCATTGATGGCGTGAAGCCCATCGGAGGGACACGATAATGCAAAGCCGTCTCGACAAAAGCCCTGTGGCGACCTGGTGGTGGACGATCGATCGCTGGTTCCTGGCGGCGTTCCTGTCGCTGATGGGGCTCGGCATCGTTTTGTCCTTCGCCGCAAGCCCGGCGGTGGCCGAGCGCATCGGGCTAGACAGTTTCCACTTCGCGACACGCCAGATTATCTTCACCATTCCGGCGCTTGGGGTAATGCTGGCCGTCTCGTTCCTTGAATCCAGGCAGATCCGGCGCATGGCGCTGGTCATGTTGTGCATCATGCTGTTTCTGATGGTGGCGGTGCTCTATATCGGCGTCGAGGTGAAGGGCGCGCGGCGCTGGGTGTCGCTAGCCGGCCTGTCGATCCAGCCGTCCGAGTTCCTGAAACCGGCCTTCGTCATCATCTGCGCCTGGTTGTTCGCCGAGCACAAGCGCCAGCCCGACATTCCGGGCAATTTGTTCGCCATGTTGCTGCTTGCACTGGTCATCTCGCTGCTGGTGGCGCAGCCTGACCTTGGGCAGACCATGCTGGTGCTCGGCACCTGGGGGGTGATGTTCTTCATGGCCGGATTGCCGTGGCTGTGGATCGTCGCGCTGGGTGCTGCAGGCGTCGGCGGCGTGTTCGCCGCCTATGCAGTGTTCCCGCACGTTGCCGGCCGTATCGACCGCTTCATGACCGGCGAGGGCGACACGTTCCAGGTCGACATGGGCCGCGAGGCGCTGATCAATGGCGGCTGGTTCGGCGTCGGGCCGGGCGAGGGTACCGTCAAGCGGGTCATCCCCGACAGCCACGCCGACTTCGTCTTCTCTGTCGCCGGCGAGGAATTCGGGCTGATCATGTGTTTCTTCATCATGTCCATCTTCGGCTTCATCGTGCTGCGCGGTCTCAACACGGCGCTCAGGGAGCAGGACGATTTCACCCGCTACGCGGTTGGCGGCCTGGTCACGGTCTTCGGCCTGCAGTCGGTCATCAACATGGCCGTCAATCTGCAGCTGATGCCGGCCAAGGGAATGACGCTGCCGTTCATCTCCTACGGCGGCTCTTCGCAGATCGCGATCGCCATCTCGATGGGCATGGTGCTGGCGCTGACGCGCAAGCGCCCGGAAAAGCGCAAGCAGCTGGGCTTCATGCCGTCGCCGCGTGCGATGCCGGCGGAGTGAGATGGCGAAGGGGGTCATCCTTCTGGCGGCAGGCGGAACCGGCGGACATCTGTTCCCGGCCGAGGCGCTGGCACATGAGCTCAAGACGCGCGGCTGGGCGGTACATCTGGCCACCGACGACCGCGCCGAGCGCTATGCCGGCAGGTTCCCCGGCGACGGCGTCCACGCTATCGCCTCCGCTACCTTCGGGTCGAGAAATCCGCTGACTGTCGCGCGGACCTTCTGGACCCTGTGGCGTGGATTCCGCCAGTCGTCCGCCCTGATCGCCCGGCTGAGGCCGAATGCGGTGGTGGGCTTCGGCGGCTATCCGACGCTGCCGCCGCTGTTCGCGGCGACGCGACGCGGTGCGCCAACGCTGATCCATGAGCAGAACGCGGTAATGGGCCGCGCCAACAAGGCGCTCGCGCCGCGGGTGACGGCGATTGCGGGGGGCTTCCTCAAGGCCTCCGGTCCCTTCTCGGCCAAGATCGTGGAGACTGGCAATCCGGTCCGGCAGGCGGTGCTCGACGTGGCCGGCAGGCCCTATGCCGTGCCCGAGCCCGGCGGACCGCTGCGGCTGCTCGTCTTCGGCGGTAGCCAGGGCGCGCGCTATTTTTCCGACACTGTGCCTGAGGCGGTGGCGGCGATGCCCAGCGCAATGCGCTCGCGGCTGAGCATCGTGCAGCAGGCACGCGGCGAGGACGAGGCGCGGGTGAGAGAGCACTACCGCGCTCTCGGCATCGAGGCCGAGGTCGCGTCGTTCTTCTCCGATCTGCCGGCGCGCATGGCCGCCGCGCATCTCGTCGTCTCACGCTCGGGCGCGTCGACGGTGCTCGAGCTTTCGGTGATCGGCCGGCCGGCCATCCTCGTGCCTCTTCCGCATGCCCTCGACGACGATCAAGGCCACAATGCACAGATCCTCGTCAATGCGGGGGGCGCGGTGATGCGGCGCCAGCCCGGCCTCGACGCGGCGGCGCTCGCAGGCGAGATCGTGGAGTTGCTGGGCGACGGCGACAGGCTCGCCGCCATGGCCTCGGCGGCCCGCTCGGTGCGAAGACCCGACGCGGCGCGGTTGCTCGCCGATCTGACAGAGGCTATTGCGTCCAGGAAATCCGTTTCGGAATTCAGGAAGGAGACGCACGCATGAAGATGCCACAGACGATCGGCCTCGTGCATTTCATCGGCATTGGCGGCATCGGCATGAGCGGCATCGCCGAGGTGCTGCACAATCTCGGCTACAAGGTGCAGGGATCCGATCAGGCTGACAGCGCCAATGTGCAGCGGCTGCGCGACAAGGGCATCGAATGCTTCGTCGGCCATCAGGCCGAAAACCTCGGCGAGGCCGAAGTGGTCGTCGTCTCCACCGCAATCAAGAAATCCAACCCGGAGCTGAAGGCGGCGAGAGAGAAGTTGCTGCCGATCGTGCGGCGCGCCGAAATGCTGGCCGAGCTGATGCGCTTCCGGCAGGCGGTCGCGATCGGCGGCACGCATGGCAAGACGACGACGACTTCGATGGTGGCGACGCTACTCGAAGCCGGCGGGCTCGACCCGACGGTAATCAATGGCGGCATCATCAATGCCTATGGCACCAATGCCCGCATGGGAGACGGCGAATGGATGGTGGTCGAGGCCGACGAGAGCGACGGCACCTTCCTCAAGCTGCCGGCCGAGATTGCCGTCGTCACCAATATCGACCCCGAGCACCTCGACCATTACGGCTCCTTCGACAAAGTGCGCGAAGCGTTTCGTCAGTTCGTCGAGAATGTGCCGTTCTACGGCTTTGGTGTGATGTGCACCGACCATCCCGAGGTGCAGGCGCTGGTCGCCCGCATCGAGGACCGGCGCGTCATCACCTATGGCGAAAATGCGCAGGCCGACGTGCGCTTCACCAATCACCGCATGGACGGCCCGACCTCGGAATTCGACGTGGTGATCCGCGACCGCAAGACGCACGGCCAGATAACGATATCAGGCCTGCGGCTGCCCATGCCCGGGCGCCACAATGTCTCCAACGCGACGGCGGCGATTGCCGTCGCGCATGAGCTCGGCCTTTCGGCTGAGGCAATCAAGAAGGGCCTGTCGTCTTTCGCGGGCGTCAAGCGGCGCTTCACCCATACCGGTTCGTGGAACGGTGTCGATGTGTTCGACGATTACGGTCATCATCCGGTCGAGATCACGGCGGTACTGAAAGCTGCGCGCAGCGCTACCAAGGGTCGCATCATCGCCGTTACACAACCGCATCGCTTCACCCGGCTGCGCGATCTGTTCGACGAGTTTTCCGTCTGCTTCAACGACGCCGATACGGTAATGGTGGCGCCCGTCTATGCGGCCGGCGAGGAACCGATCGACGGCGTCACGTCCGACGCACTGGTGTCGCGCATCCGCTCCGGCGGCCATCGCGACGCACGCTACATCGAAGGTCCGGCGGCGATTGCGCCGATCGTGCGCGAGGTGGCGAAGCCGGGCGATTTCGTCGTCTTCCTCGGCGCCGGCAACATCACCCAATGGGCCTATGCGCTGCCCAAGGAACTCGGCGGGACCATCTCATGATGCGCGGCCAGGCGTTGATCGAGAAGCTTGGCGACCGGCTTGCCGGACTGCGCGGCCGCATCACGCCCAATGCCGAGATGGACAAGATCACCTGGTTTCGAGCCGGCGGGCTCGCGGACGCATTGTTCCAGCCGGCCGACGAGGACGATCTTGCCACGTTCCTGAAGGCGGTGCCGGAGGAAATTCCGCTGACCATCGTCGGCGTCGGCTCGAACCTGCTTGTCCGTGACGGCGGCATTGCGGGCTTTGTCATCCGGCTTTCGGCCAAAGGCTTTGGCGAGACCGAAGTAATTGCGCCGACCACGATCAAGGCGGGCGCCGCGACACCCGACAAGCGCCTTGCGGCCGTTGCCTACGAGGCAGGCATCGGTGGCTTTCATTTCTACCACGGCATTCCCGGCGCCATTGGCGGAGCGCTGAGGATGAACGCCGGCGCCAATGGCGTCGAGACGCGCGAGCGCGTGGTCGAGGTGCGGGCACTCGACCGCAAGGGCAATGTTCATACGCTGAGCAATGCCGATATGGGCTATGCCTATCGCCATTCAGCGGCGCCGTCCGGGCTGATCTTCACGTCGGCGCTGCTCGAAGGCATTCCTGAGGACAAGGCGGCGATCAAGGCCGCGATGGATGCTGTCCAGAACCATCGCGAGACCGTGCAGCCGATCCGCGAAAAGACCGGTGGCTCTACCTTCAAGAATCCTGAGGGCACCTCGGCCTGGAAGGAGATCGACAAGGCCGGCTGCCGCGGCCTGATGGTTGGTGGGGCGCAGATGTCGCCGATGCATTGCAACTTCATGATCAACACCGGAACCGCCACGGGCTACGAGCTTGAATATCTCGGTGAGACGGTGCGTGCGCGCGTGCTCGAAAGATCAGGTATCCGGCTGCAGTGGGAGATCAAGCGCATCGGTAATTTTCGGCCGGGCCATGCCGTCCAGGAATTTCTCGGGCAGTTGCTTTAGGCAAGCTGACCGCCGTTGCCTTTCGGAGTCATGAATTCACATTTTGCTGCCGTTTTTGCGGAAAGTGAATCCATCGGAATCGTAAGCACTTGCCAGCGAATCAACTCTCTGATTCTCTGCCCTGAAGCGTTTCCTGATTTGAGTCGTTTCGACGCGTTACTCGCGTTTCCGTCTGGGGGGGCAACCTGCCGGGAGACTCGGACTCAATGTTGCGGAAACACGGGAGCGAAGTTGCTCGGGCGCATTTGAGTGCGCGCGATGCTTTTCGGGCCATGCATGATGGTGCAGGCCTGCTGTGAGAGGAAATGACGGGGAATGACAAGCAAGCACGTGGCCGTCCTTCTGGGGGGATTCTCGTCCGAGCGGCCCGTATCCCTGTCGTCGGGCAAAGCCTGCGCCGATACGCTGGAGGGGGAGGGCTACCAGGTCACCCGCGTCGACGTCTCGCGTGACATCGGCTCGGTGCTCGCCGAGCTCAAGCCTGACGTCGTCTTCAATGCGCTGCACGGCCCCTTCGGCGAGGACGGCACCATCCAGGGCATCCTCGAGTACCTCGCCATTCCGTACACCCATTCCGGCGTGCTTGCCTCGGCGCTTGCGATGAACAAGGAACAGGCCAAGAAGGTCGCCAAGGCGGCCGGCGTTCCGGTGGCGGAATCGAAGGTGGCCAATCGCTTCGCCATCCAGAACAAGCACCCGATGAAGCCGCCCTATGTAGTCAAGCCGGTCAACGAAGGATCGAGCTTCGGCGTCGTCATCGTGCATGAAGGCCAGTCGCATCCGCCGCAGATCATCGGCTCGTCCGAGTGGAGATATGGCGACGCGGTGATGGTCGAGCGTTATGTGCACGGGCGGGAATTGACGTGCGCGGTGATGGGCGATGTGGCGCTCGGTGTCTGCGAGATCATCCCGACCGGCCATTCCTTTTACGACTATGATTCAAAATACGTCGCGGGAGGATCAAAACACGAATGCCCGGCAAAACTTTCACCGAATATTTACCAAAAAATACAGACACTGGCACTCAAGGCTCATCAAGCTATCGGCTGTCGGGGCGTTTCCCGGTCGGACTTCCGTTATGACGATCGTCACTCCGAAAACGGCGAAATTGTCTGGCTCGAGGTCAACACCCAGCCGGGCATGACGCCGACGTCTTTGGTGCCGGAAATCGCCGCGCAAGCGGGACACTCGTTCGGCGATTTGTTGAGTTGGATGGTGGAGGACGCTTCGTGTCTGCGTTGAAGTGGGGACAGGGCAACGGGAAGGGCGCGGCCGGGCCGGCGCTGTTCGGCATGCCGTTGTCGTTCGACCATTTCGTGCTGCCGCGCCTGCTCCGCCGGCCGGTGCGCGTGCTGGCGCGCCTCGGCGAAGGCGACTTCGAAGCGCCGCCCTATTGCGCTGCCATGCTGTCGGCGGCACTGCTTGTTTCGAGCAGTGCCTATGGCGCCTATCTCGGCGGATATTCCGACGCCATCGTCCAGAGTGTCACCGCCCGCACCGGCTTTGCCGTCGACCAGGTCAAGGTCGTCGGCAACCGCGAAACGTCCGAGATCGATATTCTCGACAGGCTGGAACTCGACGGCTGGACCTCGCTGATCGGCTTCGATGCCGAAGCCGCGCGCGAACGCATCACCACGCTACCCTGGGTCGAAGCCGCGGCAGTGCGCAAGGTCTACCCGCATACGCTGGAAGTGCGCGTCGAGGAGCGCGAGCCGTTCGCGCTGTGGCAGCAAGGCAGCGCGCTTTCGGTCATCGAGAAATCCGGCACCGTCATTGCGCCATTCTCCGGCGGCAAACAGATATTGCTGCCGCTGATCATCGGCACCGGCGCACCGGCCAAAGCGCCGGATTTCCTAGCCAAGATCAAGAATTATCCGGAGCTCGCCGCGCGGATCAAGGGCTATATCCGCATCGGCGAACGGCGCTGGGACCTCAAGCTTGAAAACGGCATCACGATCAAGCTTCCCGAAGACGGTGAGGATCAGGCGATTGCCGACCTGGTCAGGATGGATCACGAGAACGGGCTTTTGACGCGCGACATCGCCGCCGTCGACATGCGCCTTTCCGATCGTCTGGTCGTCCAGTTGACGCCGGAAGCGGCGACACAGCGCCAAGCCGCGCTCGACGAAAAGCCCAAGATGCTGAAGCGCAAGCCGGAGACGAAGATATGAGCTGGCTTGGCGGCAATAGCGATGCCTCGTCGCGCCGGTCCGGCATCCTGACGGTGCTGGATGTCGGCTCCAGCAAGGTCTGCTGCGTGGTGGCCAAACTCAAGCCGCGCGACGATGGCAAGCTGCTGCGCGGACGCTCGCATCGCGTCCAGGTGATCGGCATCGGCCACCAGAAATCGCAAGGCGTGAAATCGGGCGTCGTCATCGATCTCGACCGTGCCGAGCACGCCATCCGTCTTGCCGTCGACGCCGCCGAACGCATGGCGGGACTGACGGTCGATTCGCTGATCGTCAACATGACTGCCGGCCGGCTGAAGAGCGAGGCTTTTTCGGCCACCATCAATCTCGGCGGCCATGAGGCCGACGAGGCCGACATCAAGCGCGTGCTTGCCGCCGGCGCCAAGCAGGCGTTGCGGGCCGAGCGCGAGGTGATCCATTCGCTTCCCGTAGCCTTTTCGCTGGATGCCGAGCGCGGTGTGCGCGATCCGCGCGGCATGGTTGGCGACCAGCTTGGCGTCGACATGCACGTGCTGACAGGCGACGCAGCGCCCTTGCGCAATCTGGAGCTCTGCATCAACCGCTCGCATCTGTCGGTCGAACGCATGGTGGCGACGCCCTATGCCAGTGGGCTTGCTGCGCTGGTCGACGACGAGCTCGAAATGGGCGCGGCCTGCATCGACATGGGCGGCGGCACGACGACGATCTCGGTGTTTTCGGAAGGCAAGTTCGTCCATGGCGATGCCATCGCGATCGGCGGCAACCACGTCACGCTGGATATGGCCAAGGGCCTGTCGACCTCGCTCGATGCCGCCGAAAGGCTGAAAGTGATGCATGGCTCGGCGCTGCCTGGCAGTGCCGACGACCGCGACCTGGTTTCCATCCATCCGATCGGCGAGGACGGCGAGGTGCCGTTGCAGATCCCGCGCTCGGTGATGACGCGCATCATCCGCGCCCGCATCGACGAGACGCTGGAATTGTTGCGCGACCGGCTGAACAAATCCGGCTACGGCAACGCCGTCGGCAAGCGTGTGGTGCTGACCGGCGGTGCCAGCCAGCTTGCCGGCCTGCCAGAAGCAGCACGCCGCATTCTCGGCCGCAATGTGCGCATCGGACGCCCGCTTGGCGTGGCAGGCTTGCCCGAGGCGGCCAAGGGGCCGGCTTTCTCGACCCCGGTCGGACTTCTGATCTATCCACAGATGGCGAGCTTCGAGAGCCGGCCGGCGAAGGGAATTTCCGGTCTTCGGATGACCGGAACAGGCGGAAAACTGCATCGAATGAGTCAGTGGTTGAGAGACAGTTTTTAATTTTGACGGGGACAGCCCCATAGGCGGCCGCGGCGGCGAAGCGGCGGGAAAGGCAAAGGACGAAGACAATGACCATCAATCTGCAGAAGCCGGACATCACCGAGCTCAAGCCGCGCATCACCGTGTTCGGTGTCGGCGGCGGCGGCGGCAATGCCGTCAACAACATGATCACCGCCGGCTTGCGCGGCGTCGAGTTCGTGGTGGCCAACACCGACGCGCAGGCACTGACGATGTCGAAGGCCGAGCGGCTGATCCAGCTCGGCGCGCATGTCACCGAGGGTCTCGGCGCCGGATCGCAGCCTGAAGTCGGGCGCGCGGCGGCGGAGGAATGCATCGATGAGATCATCGATCATCTCTCCAACACGCATATGTGCTTCGTCACTGCCGGCATGGGCGGCGGCACCGGCACCGGGGCGGCTCCCGTCGTTGCCCGCGCTGCCCGCGAAAAGGGTATCCTTACCGTCGGCGTCGTCACCAAGCCGTTCCACTTCGAAGGCCAGCGCCGCATGAAGACGGCCGACATGGGTATCGAGGAACTGCAGAAATGCGTCGATACCCTGATCGTCATTCCCAACCAGAACCTGTTCCGGCTGGCCAATGACAAGACCACCTTCGCCGATGCCTTCGCCATGGCCGACCAGGTGCTCTATTCGGGCGTTGCCTGCATCACCGACCTGATGGTCAAGGAAGGCCTGATCAATCTCGACTTCGCCGACGTCCGCTCGGTCATGCGCGAAATGGGCAAGGCGATGATGGGGACTGGCGAGGCTTCGGGCGAGGGCCGTGCAATGGCCGCGGCGGAAGCCGCCATCGCCAACCCGCTGCTCGACGAGACCTCGATGAAGGGCGCCAAGGGCCTGCTGATCTCGATCACCGGCGGCCGCGACCTGACCCTGTTCGAAGTCGATGAGGCGGCAACCCGCATTCGCGAAGAGGTCGACCAGGATGCCAACATCATTCTGGGCGCCACTTTCGACGAGGAACTCGAAGGCGTTATCCGCGTGTCAGTGGTCGCCACCGGCATCGACAAATCGGCGGCCGAAATCGCTGCCGCGCCGATCGCCATCCGCACGGCTCCGCCGAAGGCGGCCAGCCGCCCGGCGGCTCAGGTCACGGAAATGCGCCCGGCGCCTGTCCAGCAGCCGATCTATGAACCACGTGCTGCCGATCCGGTCGCCGAGGCCATTCAGCTCGCCGAGGCGAATGCGGCAGCGATGGCGCAGGCCCGCCCGGCACCGGTCGCCCATGCGGAAGACTTCCGCCCGCAGAGCAAGATCTTCCAGGCGCCACCGGCTCAGCCGCAGCCGATGATGCAGCCAGTGGTTCAGCAAGCGATGCAGCCGGCTCCGCATCGTGAAATGCCGCAGCCGGTTGCCGCAGCGCCCCAGCGCATGCCGCGGGTCGAGGATTTCCCGCCGCAGGTGAAGGCCGAAGTGGAAGCCAAGATCCGCCCGGCCGACCACGAGAACAGCGGCCCGATGGGGTTGCTCAAGCGCCTGACCAACGGTCTGACCCGCCGCGAAGAGGAGCCTGCACGGCTGCAGCCGGCGCAGCCGCGCGAACCGAAACTGCGCCAGGCGCCGGCCGAAGTGCGCCGCCTAGCCAGCCAGGATCCGCAGCTTTACGCGCCGCGCCGCGGCCAACTGGACGAGCAGGGCCGCCTGACGCCGCAGAGCCGGGCTGTCCAGGAAGACGATCAGTTGGAGATTCCCGCCTTCCTGCGCCGACAGGCCAATTGATCTGTTAACGGTTCGTAACAGTTATTAACAGGCGAGCAGGAAACTGTTCGCCTGTAAACGTTAAAAGTGATTGTAAAACAAGGACTTATGGGGCAATCCCGCGCTGGACCGCAGTTACAAAGAGTAAGAAACCGTGATTTGGAGTCTCCCTGCGGGATCATTATCTTCGCCACCGACCAAAGTCGGTTTGCTGGGAGTCTCGGGGAAGTGGCCCTGCCTGCCGATCAATCAAGAGCCGCGCCCTCAGGGCAGATGAAGCGGACCTAGGCAGCGTGGGCTATGGGGATTGTTTTGCACGACTATCAGACGACACTTAAATCGCGCGCGACGCTGACTGGCATCGGCGTTCACAGTGGCAATTCGGTCACCGTCCATTTCCTGCCGGCGGATGCCGATACGGGTGTCGTCTTCCAGCTTTCGAATGCGAGCGGAAGCCACGAATTTCGCGCGCTCGTCTCCGAGGTCGGCGCCACCGATCTCTGCACCATGCTTGGCGATCCGCAAGGCGAGCACATTGCCACGGTCGAGCATCTGATGGCGACGCTTTTCGGGCTTGGAATCGACAATCTCGTCATCGAAATCGACGGCCATGAGGTGCCTATCCTCGACGGCAGCGCAGTGATGTTCGTCGAGGCCATTGACCAGGCAGGCATCGAAACGCTGCCGGTCAAGCGTCGCTACATCAGGGTGGTCAAGCCGGTTCGCATCGAGAACGGCGCCTGCTGGGCGGAGTTCAGGCCCTATGACGGCACGCGCTTCGAGATCGAGATCGATTTCGAAAGCCCGGCGATCGGGCGCCAGCTTTTTGCATCCGACATGAACGCCGACATTTTCCGCCGCGACGTCGCGCGGGCCCGCACTTTCGGTTTCATGAAGGACGTCGAGCGGCTGTGGGCGGCCGGCTATGCGCTCGGCTCGTCTTTGGAAAACTCCCTGGTGATCGGCGACGACAACCGCGTGATCAACATGGGAGGCCTGCGCTATCCCAACGAGTTCGCGCGCCACAAGACGATGGATGCGATGGGCGACCTGGCGCTCGCCGGTGCCCGGTTCATCGGCTGCTTCCGCTCCTATCGTGGCGGCCACAGGCTGAACGCAGCTGCGCTGCGCCGTCTCTTGTCGGACCGTTCGGCTTTCGAGATCGTTGAGACGACGCGCCGCGAGCGCGGGCGTACCGCCGAGATGAGCGCCGTCAACGCACCCCTCTATGCGCCCTGGATGATCTGATTCCTAAGGTCTTGCGGCCACATTGCGGTCAAGCTGTGTTGCA
Source organism: Mesorhizobium sp. M0663 (assembly GCF_040320585.1). Lineage (NCBI taxonomy): Bacteria > Pseudomonadati > Pseudomonadota > Alphaproteobacteria > Hyphomicrobiales > Phyllobacteriaceae > Mesorhizobium > Mesorhizobium sp. M0663. The sequence continues at coordinate 177,988 of NZ_JAMYPX010000008.1, read as the reverse complement.
TGGATGCATCACCGGCCGGCCAAATCACACAGCTTTCCAGGTGGCGCCAAACCGCCACAAAAATGTGCGATTGGCCGGGGATAGCGTTGCCGGGCAAGGCAATTATGGTTTATGGCTGCTGCCGTCGACTGAAATGACGCCGAAAGGGCGGAATCCAAACATGTTTTTCAAGCGAGTTGGTCAATCGAAGGCGCTGCGGCGGGCTGTTTTCCTGGCGCTTTCGGTGGTCGTTCCATCGCTGTTTCTGTCGGCCTGCATGTCGTCCGAGAAGGACGTCGATCTATCGACCTATGTCGATCAGACCGAGCCGGCCGACGTGCTCTACAATCAGGGTCTCGCCAATCTGAATGCCGGGCGACTGCAGGAGGCAAGCCGCAAGTTCGATGCCGTCGACCGCCAGCATCCCTATTCCGAATTCGCCCGCAAATCGATGGTGATGGGTGCCTTTGCCGACTACCGTCAGGGCAATTACGACGAGGCGATCGGTTCGGCCAAGCGCTACCTGACCCTGTACCCGTCGACCGACGATGCGGCCTATGCCCAGTATATTATCGGGCTGAGCTACTACCGCCAGATCAAGGACGTCACCCAGGACCAGAAGGAAGCGCGTCTTACCGTGCAGACGATGCAGGACCTCGTGACGCGCTGGCCCACGTCCGAATATGCCGACGACGCCAAGGAGAAGATCCGCTTCGCCAACGATCAGCTCGCCGGCAAAGAGATGCAGATCGGCCGCTATTATCTCGAGCGCCGCGAATACATCGCGGCCGTCAAACGGTTCCGCAACGTGGTGGAGAACTATTCGAACACACGTCATGTCGAGGAGGCGCTGGCGCGTCTGACCGAGAGCTACTATGCGATGGGGCTGACGTCGGAAGCGCAGACCGCTGCGGCCGTGCTCGGCACCAACTATCCCGACAGCCAGTGGTACAAGGACTCCTACAAGCTCCTGCAGAGTGGTGGGCTCGAGCCGCGCGAGAATGCCGGATCGTGGATCTCCAAGGCCGGGAAGCTGATCACCGGCGCCTGAGCGGCGCGTTACCATGCTCTCCAGGCTGTCGATCCGCGATATCGTTCTGATCGAGAAGCTGGACATCGACTTCTCGTCCGGCCTTTCGGTGCTGACCGGCGAAACCGGCGCCGGAAAGTCCATCCTGCTCGACGCCTTGTCGCTGGCGCTTGGCGCCCGCGGCGACGCCTCGTTGGTGCGGCATGGCGCGGCACAAGGCCAGATCATCGCCGTGTTCGACGTGCCGCGCAACCACGCGGCTCGCATGCTGCTTGCCGAGAATGCCATCGAGGACAACGGCGACATCATCCTGCGCCGCGTCCAGACGGCTGACGGCCGCACGCGCGTTTTCGTCAACGACCAGCCGTCCAGCGTGACGCTGATGCGCGACATCGGCCGTGCGCTGGTCGAGATCCACGGCCAGCATGACGAGCGCGCTTTGGTCGATCCCGGCGCCCATCGCGAGTTGCTCGACAGTTTCGGCGGCCATCTCGGCGCTGCTCGGGCAACCGGCGAGGCGTGGCGGCATTGGCGTACCTGCGAGCAGGAATTTTCACGGCACCGGGCCAAAGTCGAAGCAGCTGCCCGTGAGGCCGATTATCTGCGTGCGGCGGTCGCCGAATTGACCAGGCTCGATCCGCAACCGGGCGAAGAGACCGAGCTCGCCGAACTGCGCGCCGCGATGATGCGGGCGGAAAAGATCGCCTCGGAAGTCCACGATGCCCAGGATGTGCTCTCGGGTCCGTCCTCGCCCTTGCCGCAACTGGCCAGCCTGCTCAGGCGGCTGCAGCGCAAGGTGACCGAAGCGCCCGGCTTGCTCGAGGATGTCGTCAAATCGCTCGACGAGGCGATGCTGTCGCTCGACGCGGCGCAGTCGGGCGTCGAAGCCGCACTGCGCGCCACCGAATATGATCCGCAGCGGCTGGAGAAAGCCGAGGAGCGGCTGTTTTCGCTGCGTGCCGCCTCGCGCAAGCACAGCGTCGCCGTCGACGACCTGGCGCAATTGCGTGACACCATGGCGGCCGATCTTGCCGATCTCGACGCCGGCGAGGAGCGCCTGCATGCGCTGGAGACACAGGCTGCGGCGGCGCGCCAGGCCTATGACACTACGGCGGCCCAGCTGTCGTCGCTTCGCCATGCGGCGGCCGTCGGGCTGACCAAGGCGGTAATGGCCGAACTGCCGGCGCTGAAGCTCGAACGGGCCGAGTTCATCGTCGAGATCGCAAGCGATGCCGAGAACGGCATGGAACAAGGCATCGACCAGGTCGAGTTCTGGGTGCGCACCAATCCCGGCACCAGGCCCGGTCCAATGATGAAGGTCGCTTCCGGCGGCGAGCTTTCGCGCTTCCTGCTGGCGTTGAAGGTAGCACTCGCTGACCGGGGTTCGGCGCCGACCTTGGTCTTTGATGAAATCGACACCGGCGTCGGCGGCGCGGTTGCCGACGCCATCGGCCAGCGGCTGGCGCGACTGGCAAAACGCGTGCAGGTGCTGTCGGTCACGCATGCACCGCAAGTGGCGGCGCGCGCGGCGACGCATTTCCTGATCTCCAAATCGGGCGGGGCCGACCGGGTCTCGACCCGCATCGCCGAGATGGACCGGGCGGCGCGGCAGGAAGAGATCGCACGCATGCTCGCCGGCGCCACCATCACCGACGAGGCGCGTGCGGCGGCCGAGCGGCTGCTGCGGGAGAACACCGCGGCAGCCTAGACAAGTTCGTTTCCGGCGCTCGCGACCTGAGTCAGGGTATGGCTCCATCCTGCTGTTCAGGAATGATTTTCCGTGTCTGGTCTCTCCCTCATGAGAGAATCCTGTTCTATTGTGTCGCGCCACCGTGAAGGGAGCCGTGCATGGACGAAAAACCAGTCGATTCGCTCAGCGAAAGCGAGGCGGCAAGCGAGTTGAAGCGGTTGGCGCAGGAGATCGCCGAGCACGACCGGCGCTACCATGGCGAGGACGCGCCGATAATCACGGATGCGGAATATGACGCGCTGACCCGGCGCAACCTCGCCATCGAGCAGCGGTTCCCGCATCTTGTGCGCGAGGATTCGCCCTCACGCAGGGTCGGCGCGCCGCCGGCGGAAGGTTTTGCCAAGGTGCGCCACGCGGTGCCGATGCTCAGCCTTGCCAAGGCCTATACCGACCAGGACGTCGCGGACTTCATAGAACGGGGCCGGCGATTCTTTGACCGCGACAAGGATCTGAACATCGCCTTCACGGCGGAGCCGAAGATCGACGGGCTATCGGCTTCCCTGCGGTATGAAGGCGGTGTGTTCGTGCAGGGAGCAACGCGCGGCGACGGCGTCGTCGGCGAGGACATCACCGCCAATCTCAAGACCATCGCCGATATTCCCAAGACCTTGAAGGGATCGGACTGGCCCGAGGTCATCGAAATACGCGGTGAGGTCTATATGACCTACGCGGAATTCGAGGCGCTGAAGCAACGTTCGGCGGCGATAGGCGGCCAGGATTACGTCAATCCGCGTAACACGGCGGCCGGGTCGCTCCGCCAAAAGGACCCGTTAGTTACCGCCAGCCGCAACCTTAAATTCTTTGCTTACGCCTGGGGCTATACTTCAAAGGATCCAGCTCCGACCCAATACGATTCCGTGCAAAAATTCGCGGAGTGGGGGTTCAAGGTCAGTCCGCTGATGGTCCGAGCAAAATCGGTCGAGGAACTCGTCGCGCACTATCACCTAATCGAGACCCAGCGCTCATCGCTCGGCTACGACATCGACGGCGTCGTCTACAAGGTCGACCAGCTGGAATTGCAGCGCAGATGGGGTTTCGTCACCGGCGAACCACGCTGGGCCATTGCCCACAAATTTCCAGCCGAACAGGCGATGACAACCGTGCTCAGGATCGACATTCAGGTGGGCCGTACCGGTACGCTGGCGCCCGTTGCCCGGCTTGCGCCCGTCACGGTCGGCGGCGTCGTGGTCGAAAACGTCACGCTTCACAACGAAGATTACATCAAGGGTCTGGACAGCAACGGCCAGCCGATCCGCGACGGCTATGACGTGCGTATCGGCGACACGGTGGTCATCCAGCGGGCAGGGGACGTCATTCCGCAGATCGTCAGCGTCGTAGCCGACAAGCGTCCGCCAGATGCGGTGCCCTACGAATTCCCGCACAAATGTCCGATCTGCGGCTCGCCGGCAACGCGCGAGATCAACGAGAAGACCGGCAAGGAAGATTCCCGCCGACGTTGCACCGGCGAACTGATCTGTCCTGCGCAGGCCGTCGAAGGATTGCGCCACTTTGTGTCGCGCGGCGCCATGGATATCGAAGGCCTGGGCGCTGAAAACATAGACCTGTTCTTCAATGCCGGGTTGGTCAAGACAGCCGCCGATATCTTCACTCTCCGGGACCGCCGTCCCGCCGTCACCAAGGCGCTGGCGGAGCGACGGGAGGAGCAGGCCAGGCAGCGCGAGGCCGCATCGGGCAAAACGCGCAAGAATGTACGCAGCGTCGAGGAACGCAACTATGACGGCCTCGACAAGCTCTTCGCTGCCATCGACGCCCGCCGCGAACCCGAACTCGATCGCTTCATCTTCGCGCTGGGCATCCGCCATATCGGCGAAACGACGGCCGCTGTGCTCGCCCGAACCTTCTCGACGATCGAGGAGTTGATCCGCATTGGCAAGGAGACAGCAGCGGCAGCCGATCCACACACCGTTTTTCCTTCGATCAACGGCATCGGCGATACGGTGATAGGCGCCCTTCGCGATTTCTTCGGCAATGAACGCAACGACGCCGTACTTGAAGCGCTGCTCACACAGGTCCACCCGAAGCCGTACATTGTGAACGTCTCAGCCGATAGTGCGGTCGCCGGCAAGACAATCGTGTTTACAGGCACGCTGGAAAAGATGACGCGCCCGGAGGCCAAGGCGATGGCCGAACGCCTCGGCGCGAAGGTCGCCGGCTCGGTTTCTGCGAAGACCGATCTTCTGGTGGCAGGGCCAGGCGCCGGTTCCAAGCTGAAGGATGCGACCAAATTCGGCATCGAGGTGATCGACGAGGACACCTGGTTGCAGCGGATCGGCAAGGGCGCGTGATGGCTGCTGCCTTCAATGGTTTTGGGCAAAAGGCCATTCCCTTCCTCAAGGCGCTGGATTTTCATCAGAGCCGGGAGTGGTTTTTGGAAAACCGCGACCTTTTCGAGCGCGACCTGCGCGATCCTTTCGGCGATCTGGTCGAGACGCTCTCCGAGCGCTTCATGGCATTGGGGCTCGGCCTGCGCGGCGACCGCAAGAAGTCGCTGTTCCGGATTAATCGCGATGTGCGTTTCGCCAAGGACAAACGGCCTTATAACCGGCATTTGTCGGCGATCCTTTCGCCCGACGGCACCAAGATGGAACAGGGCGTGTTTTACGTCCATATTGGGCTGGAGCGCTGCTTTGCCGCCGTTGCCTGGTGGCAGCCCGGACCGGAGCTATTGCTGGCGCTGCGCAACGCGATCGCGAAGCGGTCCGCTGAATTCCGCAGCCTCGTTGCGGCGCTGAAGAAGAACGGCCTCGAGTTCGACCCGGACGGCTGCATGAAGCGCACGCCGCGCGGCTTCGAGCATATCGCCGAGCCCGATCTCGCTGCCGCGATCCGCAACCGGCATTTTGCCGTCCGGCACGCAATCGAGCCGGCCGATATCTACGGAGCTGGATTGGTCGACGAACTCGTCGACTTCGTCATGCGGGCAAAACCGCTGCTTGACTGGGGCAGGGCGATCGAAGGCAAGGCTTCGCCGCGCTAGGCACGGAAGCGCGTTTGCGCGACGCTTCAGCTGTCATTTCCGCTGATCGTTTGCCTCAAGCGAATTGGTGTGACAAGCCGCGCCGCCCTCCCTACATAGGCGCTTCCCGAGGAGCGGTCGATGTCAGCGGAAGCAATCTCCGAAAACAGTGCGAAAAGCGATTTCTGGGACGGCGTGCGGCTCAGCATGCCCGTCGTGGTGGCGTCGGCGCCGTTCGCGTTGCTGTTCGGGGCGCTCGCAGTCGACAACGGGTTTTCCGTGCTCGAAGCGTTCCTGATGAGCGCAACGGTGTTCGGCGGCGCCAGCCAGATGGTGGGCATCGAGCTGTTCGGCCAGCATGTCGCGCCGTGGCTGATCGTGCTGTCGATCTTCGCGGTGAATTTTCGCCATGTCCTCTATTCGGCTGGCATCGGCCGACGCATCGCGCATTGGCCGCTGATCCAGCAGGCGATAGGCTACTTCGTGCTTACCGATCCGCAGTTCGCGGTGGCCGAGCGCAAGGCTGAGGCCGGCGAGACCGTCGGGTTCACCTGGTATATGGGGCTTGGGCTGCCGGTCTATGTTTTCTGGATCATCGAAAGCGCGCTCGGCGCGATGTTCGGCAAGCTTATTCCCGACACCCATGCGTTGGGCATCGATTTCCTGCTGCCGATCTATTTTCTCGGCCTGGTCATGAGCTTCCGCAAGCGGCCGCTGTGGCTGCCGGTGGTCGTCGCCAGCGCTGCCGCCTCCATCATTGCATACAAAACGGTCGGCTCGCCCTGGCATGTCTCCATAGGTGCGCTGGCGGGCGTGCTGCTCGCCGTCATCCTGCCGCCTCGCCACAGCGGCGTGGAGGCACGGCCATGAGCACGACCTTGTGGATCATCATCGCCGCTTCGATCGCGACCTATCTGACCCGCATCGGCGGTCATCTGGTGATCTCCCGCTTCGATCATATCCATCCGCGCGTCGAAGCCGGGCTCAGCGCCGTGCCGGCGGCGGTGCTGACCACGCTGGTGGCGCCGGCGGCGCTCAGCGCCGGGCCGGCGGAATGGGCAGCCTTGATCGTTGCCGGCTTGGTCTCGCTGCGCGGCGGCCTGATGGCGCTGTTCCTGGCCGGTGCTGCCGTGCTGATCCTCGCGCGGCAGCTCGTCGGCTGATCGACTTTTGCTTTGGCGGCGAGAGCACACATGCGCTTTACCGCAGCGACTATTGCCGCACCGACCCGCGACAGGCTCAGCCGGATCGCCTCCGCTCTCTCCTGGTGGGCGCCACGCACGGCGTCGCTATAGAGCGCTTCGCGCTGCTTCGGCGTCAATGCGCTTAGATCGATCGGCTGGATGCCGAAGGGCTCACGCGACATTTCCATCTCCCTTGGTTTGCCGTGTTGATCGGCAGCTACACCGGCGATTTACGGGAAAGGCATAATCAGTTAAAATGAATAAATAAGATCGTTATGTTCTCCAGGAGAGATGTATGGATTTGGCCGATCTGCGCATCTTCCGCACGGTGGTGCGCGAGGGCGGAATCACTAGGGCGGCGGAAAAACTGTTTCGCGTGCAGTCGAACGTGACCACACGCATCCGGCAGCTTGAGGAGGATCTCGGCGTGCAGCTGTTTATCCGGGAGGGCAAGCGCCTGCACGTATCGCCGGCCGGTCACAAATTGGTCGGCTATGCGGATCGGCTGCTGGCGCTTGCGGAGGAGGCGCGAACGGCGATGCTCGATCCACGCCCGCGCGGCACTCTTCGCCTAGGTGCCATGGAGAGCACCGCCGCGGCACGGCTTCCAAGTCTGCTCGCCGAATACCATGCACGGCATCCCGAAGTGGAAATCCAGTTGCGCACCGGCAATCCGCAGGTTCTCGCGACCGCCATGCTCGCCGGTGAGCTCGATGCAGCGTTCGCCGCCGAGCCGATCGCTGACGTTCCGTTCGAAAAGCTGCCCGCATTCCACGAGCAGCTGGTCATTGTCTCGGCGGCATCGCGCGTTTCGGTCGAAGACCACCTGGACATGCCCAAAACCATGATAGCCTTCGAGCACGGCTGTCCGCACCGCAAGCGGCTGGAACAATGGTATGCGCGCAGAGGGTTCATGGCCGAGAAAACCATCGAGCTTGGTTCATACCATGCCATCCTTGGTTGCGTGGTGGCTGGCATGGGCATAGCGCTGATGCCGAAAAGCGTGCTTTCGGGTTTCCCGGAAAGCCGCTGGCTAAAGCTGCACGAACTGCCCTCTGACGAAGACAATGCCGTGACGGTGTTGTTCTGGCGCAAGGGAGCCGGTTCTCCCAACGTCACCGCTTTGCAGGGACTGCTTGCGGAGCAGAGCCTGTCAACCGGCGTTGCCGCCGCGGCTATTGCTTGAAGTCGTGCGGCAGCGGCGCGGTTGCCTTTTCCAGCCAGGCCAGCGTTTCGCCGTCGAGCATCGGTCCGATCTCGGCCAGTACGCGCGCATGGTATTCGTCAAGCCAATGCAACTCGTCGCGGGTTAAAAGGTCCGATCGGACCAGCCGCTTGTCGATCGGAGCCAGCGTCAGCGTCTCGAAGCCGTGCATGGCGATGTCGCCGCCCTCGATTGCCTCGGCCGGTGTCACCAGAATCAAGTTCTCGATGCGGATGCCGTAGGAACCTTCCTTGTAATAGCCGGGCTCGTTGGAGAGGATCATGCCGGCCAGCAGCTTTTCGGTACCGGTCTTGGCGATACGCTGCGGGCCCTCATGCACGGCAAGATAGGAGCCGACACCGTGCCCAGTGCCATGGGCGAAATCGCAGCCGTGTCTCCATAGCGCCAGGCGCGCCACTGCATCGATTTCGGAGCCGCGCGTGCCCTGGGGGAAGCGCAGCATGGAGATGCCGATCATGCCTTTCAGCACCAGCGTGAAGCGCTCGCGCATCTCCTCGGTTGGCGTGCCGATCGGCACGGTGCGGGTGATGTCGGTGGTGCCGTCCTGGTACTGTCCGCCGGAGTCGAGCAGGAACAGCTCCCCATGCTCCAGTTTGCGATTGGTGGCGCGGGAGACGCGGTAGTGCATGATGGCTCCGTTAGGACCAGCGCCGGAGATGGTATCGAACGATACGTCGCGCAGCGGCATCTGCGTTTCTTCGCCGGTCTGACGGCGCGTCTCCTCAAGCTTTGTGACAACGGCGATTTCGTCGAGCGTGCCGGGCTTCTGGCGGTCGAGCCAGCACAGCAGCTTGGCGACCGCGGCGCCGTCGCGGCGATGTGCGGCGCGTGCGCCGGCGATCTCAGCTTTGTTCTTTGTTGCGCGTGGAATGCGGGCCGGATCGGCCGTGGCAATGACGGTGCCGCCATTATCCTCGACCAGCATTCTGAGCTTGTCCGCCGCGAGAACCGGGTCCAGCGCGATTTTTGCGCCGCCCTTGGCCCGGGTGACGATTGCCGTTTCGAATTCACCTGGTTCGTGCAATTCGGCGAGCTGCGTCAGGTAGGCCGCGACGGTGCGCGAAAACTTGCGCTGGTCCATGAAAAGCAGATGCGAGCCGTCGGCGGCGAGCACGGCAAAGCCGAGCGCCAGCGGTGTGTGCGGTACGTCGCCGCCACGGATATCGAACGCCCAGGCAATGGAGGAGGGGTCGGTCAATACGGCATGGGTGGCGCCGTCCTTCTCGGTGGCCGCCGCCAGCCGCACCAGCTTGTCCTTGGCCAGTTCGCCGGCAAAGCCGATCGGGTGGATCTCGACCGGCCCCAGTGGCGGCCCGGGCTGGTCCTGCCAGATGGCGTCGATTGGATTCTCTTCGAGCGGCACCAGTATCGCGCCTGATTTCTCGGCCGAGGCCTTCAGCGCCTTGACGTCACTGATCGTATGGAGCCACGGATCGAAGCCCAACCGCACGCCCTTGCCGAGATTGTCCTTGATCCAGTTGGCCGGCGGGTTGTCGACAAGGCTCTCGATCGAAAAGATGTCGAGATCGACCTCCTGGCGCACCTGCAGCGTGTAGCGCCCGTCGACAAACATGACGGCGCGCTCGCCAAGCACAATGGCGACACCGGCCGAGCCGCTGAAGCCGGTCAGCCATTTCAGCCGTGCCGAGCGATCGGCGACATATTCGCCCTGGTGCTCGTCGGCACGGGGCACAATGAAGCCATCCAGCCCGTTCGCCGCCAACCATTGGCGCAGCATTGCTACGCGCGGCTTGCCAACGGCCGGATCGCCGGCGGAATCGAAGGTCTGGAACATGTCGGCTCTCCTCGAATGCTGGCGCGACCGTAGCGCATGACCTCGAAAATCGGAATCGATTTTCGGAACGATCATTCCCGGTTGCTGCGTGTCTCTTTGCGCATGGAGGCCATGCAGAATCGGCGATTTCAAAAAGCGTCAGCAAGGCTTACCTTCTTCACGTGGAGGAAAGAGTCCTATTGCCCTGCAAAGGAGACCGTCATGTCCACGATTTCACCTAGACGCGGATTTTTCAGAAACGCTGTGAAAGCGCTGATCGAAGCTCGCCAGCGCGAAGCGAGCCGGTATGTGAGCGGCGTTCTGCTTGGCTTTGACGACGAAACGCTGAAAGCTCACGGCTACGATCGCGAACAGCTGAAGAAAGCGGCGAACTCGCGCTAGGTCCGAGTTGATTCCGGCTTGCGTTGAAGGCGCTGCGCCTCAGCGCTTGAGGTGAATCGTCACCCAGCCCCCGCGGTGCAAGGTGCGGACGTGCCGGAATTTCTGGCCGACATAGGCCGCGATTACCGCATCGCGCTGGCGCTCGAGGATGCCCGACAAAACGATCGAGCCACCGAGCGCGATATGTCCGGCCATTTGCGGCGCCAGACGCATCAGCGGCCGCGCCAATATGTTGGCGACGATCAGGTCGAAGGGCGCACGCGCGGCAAAGATCGGATGATGAAAACCGGGCGCCGCCACCGTTTCAATGAGCCCCTTGACCTGGTTCAGCCGCGCATTGGCGGCGGCCACCTTGACGGCGACCGGGTCGATGTCGGTCGCCAGCACCGGTATATGCGCGAGCCTGGCCGCTGCGATGGCGAGCACCGCGCTGCCGGTGCCAAGGTCGAGCGCGTTGCGCGGATGCTCGCGCTGTATGACCTGCTCCAGCATTTCGAGGCAGCCGGCGGTGGTGCCGTGATGGCCGGTACCGAAGGCAAGGCCGGCCTCGATCTCGATGGCGAGCTCGCCGCTGTGGCGCTTCCTGCGGTCATGCGCGCCATGGACGAAGAAGCGCCCGGCCCGCACCGGCTTCAATCCCTCCAGCGAGCGCGCCACCCAGTCGATGTCGGGCAGCGCTTCGCGCGCTATCGGTTTCGACAGCGACAGTCCGGCAAGGATGTCCCTAAGCCGCGCCTCGACCGCATCGACGTCGTCGTCGGCATAGAGCGATACTTCGTGGATGTCGCGGTCCTCGTCGACCTCGAGCACCGCAATCGGCAGGCCCTCATCGTCGAATGCCGCACCGAGCGCCGCGAAGATGCGATCAGCCTCGATCTTGCCCGCGGTGAAATACAAACGCGTCTGCGTCATTACCGGATATGTCAACCTTCCGCCGCCAGCCGTTTGAGCTTGGCGATGGCGGCATCCGGGCTTTCGCCATAAGCAATGGTGCCGGCGAAATCGCCCTTGGCGTTGAGCAGCAGCACCGAAGCAGTGTGGTCCATCGTGTAGTCGCCGTCGCTCGTGTCGACTTTCTTCCAGTAGATGCCGAAGGACTTGGCCATGGCGTGGACCTTGTCGGGATCGCCTGATATGCCGAGGATGCGATCGGAGAAATTGCTGACATAGGTGTTCATGATTTCGGGCGTATCGCGCTCCGGGTCGACCGTAACGAAATAGGCACGCAGGTTCTTGCCGTCGTCGCCCATCGTCTTCAGCCAGCCGGCCAACTCGAAAAGCGTGGTCGGGCAGACTTCCGGACAGTGCGTGAAGCCGAAGAAGACGACGCTGGGGTGGCCGCGAAACGCGGCTTCGGTGACCGGCGCGCCCTTCTGGTCGACCAGCGTGAACGGTGCTCCGAACGGCTCGCCGCCATAATGTCCGCGGTACCAGTCGAAGGTGAGCCAGCCGATTCCGGCGGCCATCAGGACGAGAATACCGACCAGAATTGAACGCATCATCAGTGAAAGTCCGTCGTTATTCCATCGGGCGCCGGGTTGGCGCCGTGAAGACCCTGGCTTTGGCGAACACTCTTAGCGGTTCGGTCGCGCCGACGCAAAGATGTCGCGTTGCCGCAACCGGCAATCCTGTGGGAGGCGATCTGCTTGCAAAGCGCTGCCGTTCGTCCCACCTGAGGTCGGCAAAATTCGAACCGCAGGAGGCCTCTTTGCGAAAACTGATTGGCGGCGCGTTAGCCGCATGCCTTGTCATTGGCGCCGGCGCGGCCGCCGCCGAGGAAATCGGCAAGGTCGGCGTCGATTGGCTCGGCAACGATATCATCGTCGAGGCGATCAAGGATCCGAAGGTCGAGGGCGTGACCTGCCACGTCTCCTATTTCGACCGTGGCGTGATCGACCGCCTGCAGAAAGGCAACTGGTTCGAGGACCCGTCCGATTCTTCGATCTCCTGCCGCCAGACCGGGCCGATCACCATTGGCGACATCGACATGAGCGAGGCCGGCGAGGAGGTGTTCAAGCAAGGCATCAGCCTGATCTGGAAGAAGCAGGTGGTGAACCGCATCTACGACAAGGCCAACGAGACCCTGATCTACCTGTCGCATTCACGCCAGGTGCAGGACGGCTCGGCAAAAATGTCGGTCACGACCGTGCCGCTCTACGGCCAGAACGTGGTGTGGACCAGCGGCAAGCCGAAATAGAGACTTAAGGTGCTACAGGGTCCTCGGCGCGTCCAAACGGATGCGCGGCGCTGCACTCGGCTTGCGAGACTATCCGCGCGGGCGTAAAGCGCGCGCATGGACCGTCCCGAACACCTTGTCCTGAAAGATCCCGAGCCGCGCATCCATCCGACGGCGGAGCTGAAGGCGTGCAAGCTTGGACGCCACGCGTCGATCGGCGAGCGGGTCATCCTGCGCGAGGTGACGGTCGGCGACTTCTCCTACTTCGAGCGCCACGCCGAGGCGATCTATACGACGATCGGCAAATTCTGCTCGATCGCCGCCAACAGCCGCATCAATGCGCTGGAGCATCCGGTCGAGCGGCTGACGCAGCACAAAATCAGCTATCGGCCCAACGAGTACTTCCGCTGGCTGGGTGTCGATCAGGCATTCCGCGACCGGCGGCGGGCGAGAGCCGTCAGCATCGGCCATGATGTCTGGATCGGCCATGGCGCCGTGATCATGCCTGGCATAGTGATCGGCAACGGCGCGATCGTCGGTGCCAATGCGGTGGTGACGCGAGACCTGCCGGCCTATGCAATCGTCGCCGGCGTTCCGGCCAGGCCATTGCGGCAGCGCTTCAGCGCGGGAACTGCGGCCCGGATCGAACGTCTTGCCTGGTGGGACTGGCCGCTCGAGAAACTGGCCAGGGCAGTCCCCGACATGCAGGCCTTGCCCATCGAGGCTTTCCTCGACCGCTGGGAAAACGGCGCCGCCTGACTCGGGCGTATCTGCAAGCGGTCCGACGGCCTGCGCGATCTGCTCCTCCAACAATGTACCCGCGACCTTCCGCCACGAGGGAACCAGGAGCGGCTGCCAACTGTTTCTGCAGACACAATGAACTCGGCTTCCGTCCGGGTTCGTCGCCCGGCTGTTGAGGGAGTTTGAATGATTGAGAAGCTTTTCACCAGGATCGCCAACAACGTCGCCCATTTTGCCGGCCTGCCGCCGACGTTTGCCGTCTGTTTCCTGATCATCGTCGTCTGGGCGGCAAGCGGGCCGATGTTCGGCTTTTCGGACACCTGGCAGCTCGTCATCAACACCGGCACGACGGTCGTCACCTTCCTGATGGTGTTTCTCATCCAGAACACCCAGAACCGCGATGGCGCTGCGATCCAGGCGAAGCTCGACGAATTGATCCGGGTCAGCACAGCCCAGAACACCTTCATCGGTATCGAACACCTGACTGAGACCGAGGTCGAAGAGATCCGCAAGAAATGCGAACAGGCAGCGAAGCGGCATGATCAGAAGCTTGCCGAGTTGGCAGCCGAGAAAGCCATGGCGAAGAAGCGGAACACGAAGAAGCACGCGGCGGCGTGATATAAAGGTCCGGCGCATACCTGCGAAGATCGGATCCGATTCTTTGCTACGGTGATCTTCGGTTCGGGATCATGCGGTGCGTGTCATGAATGCCGCGAAAGCATCTTTGTAGTCCGGGTGCCAGCGCGACAGGGCAGGGCGGTTCTCGATGAGGTCGCCAATCGCCCAGGCCATGCGCTTTTCGTCCATGGACCGGGTCGCCTCGTTGTCGGGGCACAGGATGTAGAAATCGCCACGTAGTAGCGAGGCCAGCATGAAGTCGATGACCTGCTCGCCGGTCCAGGCGCCGGCCGGCTTTTCGGTCGCACCTTCGGTCAGGCCGGTAAAAGTGAACCCGGGGATAAGCAGATGCGCCGCGACACTGGCGCCCGGCTCGTTGCGCAGCGCGTGTGCAAGGCCCTCGGTATAGGTCTTCACGCCAGCCTTGGAGACGTTGTAGGCGAGGTTGCCGGGCGGCGTGGTAATGCCTTGCTTGGAGCCGGTGTTGACGATCAGGCCGGGCTTTCCCGCCGCCAGCATGCGTGGCGCGAACGCCTCTACGCCATGCACGACACCCCAGAAATTGATGTCCAGCAGTCGCTTCCAGGCGTCATGGTTCTCCCAGGGCTTGCCGGGGTTGTTGCCGACGCCGGCATTGTTCATCAGCAGCGACACGTCGCCGAAAGTGCCGGATGTCCTTTCGGCGAGGCGGTCGAGTTCGTCGGCTTTCGAAACGTCGGTGGCAATGGCAATCACGGCGCTGTCGCCGGCGATGGCGGCGACGGCGCGCCGGGCCTCATCGAGGCGTGCGCCGCCAATATCGACCAACACGATGTTCATGCCCATCGCCGCCAGCCGTTTGGCCGCGGCAAGGCCGATGCCGCTGGCCGCGCCGGTGATGACGGCGACATTGCCGGAGGCAAGTGCGGGCAGGGCGGTCTGGATCTCGGCGTCGGTGGTCATGATTTTCTCCTGTTCTGGCCGCGGCGAACTTAGCGCGGAAAGAGGCTCGCGCAAGCCGGTGCCGGCATCTTCGGGTTGACCGCATCGGCGGGCGCTGCGCATGCTGATATCGAAAAGGAGACCTGACGATTGACCGACTGGATCGAGATCCTGAAAGAACAGACCGCCACCGGCGACCAGATGAGCCGCGAGGTGCCACAAATGCTCGCCAATCCCGACATCAGCGAAGCGCAAGTTATGACGCTGTTTTCGGCGCTCGAAAAACAGGCCGAATTCGTCGAAAAGCTGCGCATGGCGCTGGAAAAATTCGGCCATGATTTTTCAGTGATCAAGGCGGCCGAGCGGCTGGAGGAGCGCTACGCCGACCTTGCCGCTTCGGTAGCGGAAAAGCTGAAAGCAATGCGAGGCTAGAGGGGGCCTATTTCTCGATCAGCCGCTCGAAGCGCCTGTCCGGCACGAACCAGATCATCGCCACCAGGACATAGATCGAGACACCGATCCAGTGATTGACGAAGGTCAGCGCGATGGCGGAAAGATAGAGGACCAGCGAGATCTTTCCCTTGAGGTCATTGCCCAACGCCCTGGCGAAGAGAGTCTCATTGCCGTGCAGTCGATGCAGGGCCATGGTGAGGATGTTAAAGCCGATGGCGCAGAGCGCCAGGTCGACGCCATAGACGGCAACCGGCACCGGCGCGAAATGGTTCTCACCCATGAAGGCTGTCGTCGCCGGCATCAGCGATAGCCAGAACAGCAGGTTGAGGTTCGCCCACAGCACGCGGCCGTCGACCCGCTGCACGGTATGGAACATGTTGTGCAAATTGTTCCAGTAGATGCCGACATTGATGAAGGACAGCACATAGCTGAGGAAGATCGGCCAGAGTGGTGCCAGCGCGGAAAAATCCTCGCCATGCGGCACCTTCAATTCCAGCACCATGATGGTGATGATGATGGCGACCACGCCATCGGTGAATGCCTCGACTCGTCCCTTGCCCATGAATCTCCCCTGACAATCCGCTGAAGTTAAAAGAGGATCTCGCTCAGCGCCATCGGCAAAGCTGCCAAACTTGTCAGGAGCAAGCCGGGGAGGGGGAACGGCTGACGCGAAAAAGGCGTTAGGATGTCAGATCCCGAACAGCAAAAGGTCGAAAAAATGACAGCTCACGCTCAAGTCATGACGCGCGATCACGAACTCGGCGGCCGCGCTGCAGCGGCCGCCGTGGCCGCCATGATTGCGGCTCTTTTCGCCGGCAGCACGGCGCTGACGCCGCTTTACATCATCTACAAGCAGCTCTTCGGCTTCTCGCAGATCACTTTGACGCTGGTCTACGCCGTCTATGTCATCGGCAATCTGGCAGCGCTTCTGATGTTAGGGCGTGTGTCCGATGTCATCGGGCGCCGTCCAATGGCATTGGCCGGGATGGCGGTGGCCGTCGTCAGCGCGGTGGTTTTCCTCTTCGCCGAAAATGTCGCCTGGCTCGATATCGCCCGAATTCTGAGCGGACTGGGAATCGGCGTTGGCGCGGGCACCGGCACCGCCTGGCTCGCCGAATTGCTCCCGACCGACGACAAGTCACAGGCGGCGACGATTGCCACCAGCACCAATTTTCTCGGCCTCGGCCTCGGTGCGCTGGGGGCCGGGTTGCTCGCCGAATACGCGCCCTGGCCGCTCAGGCTGACATTCGTCGTCTACCTGGCGATGCTCGCGACTGTAACCCTGCTGGTCTGGCGCACGCGGGAAACCGTTTCGCGGCCGGGGAAACTGGCTGACGTTTCGATGCGACCGCGGCTTTCCGTGCCCGATGACATCCGCGCAAGTTTCGTTGCGCCGGCGGTGACCGGCTTTGGCGCAATGGCGCTGGTCGGCTTTTATGCAGCACTCGCACCGAGCATTTTGGCGCAGCAACTGCAGGTAACCAACCATGCCGAAGCCGGCGCTCTGTTCTTTGAATTGGCAATCGTGACGGCCGCCACCATTGTAGCGACGGCACGTCTTTCGAGCCGAGCCGCGATGTTCGCGGCACTTGCGCTGATGATCCCAACCGTCGCACTGGTCGTTGCGGCGCAGGTCTTCGCCTCGATGGCCATAATGATTGCCGGGACCGCCTTGTGCGGCGGGGCGGCAGCGCTCGGCTATCGCGGCGGCTTGCAAGTGGTGAACGAGATCGCGCCGGCGGACCGGCGCGCCGAAGTCGTCTCGGCCTTCTTCATCTGCTGTTTTTGCGGCGCTGCCGGTCATCGGCATCGGCGTTCTGTCGACGGTGGCAGGTGCGACCGTGGCAAGCCTGGCCTTTGCCGGCATGATTGTCGTCTTTTCCCTGGTCGCTCTCGGGTTTGGCGCGAAATACGCGCGCTGAGCCGACCTTTCAGCCGTTCGGTGTCTCGGGCGAAAGATGCGCGCGCTGGCGCGGTACGCCGAGGCCGGTATCCGGCGGTTCGCCGGCAGCCGGCCGGCTCTCGATCATGTGCAGGCTGCGCCAGCGGCCGAAGCGGTAATAGGTCGCGGCCAGCACGAGCGAGGTTATAGAGCCAGCCGGAAAGCTCCACCACAGAGCTTCCTCGCCGATCACGCTTCGGAAGAAATAGGCGAAGCTGGTGCGCACCAGCAGCACCGAGATCACCAGGATGATCAGCGGCGGCATCACCGCGCCGGTGGCACGCACGGTGGCGAAGAGCACGATGGTGATGCCGAACAGGATGAAGGACCACGACGCGATCTTGTTGATGTGAGTGGCGATCTCGATTGCTGCACTGTCGCTGCCAAGGAAGAGGCTGAGCACCGCGCGATCGAATACGAACAGCAGCGCGACGAGCATGCCGGTGAGCACAAGGTTGAAGCCGACGCCGGAGGCGGCGATGCGTCCAATCCGGTCCCAGCGCCTGGCGCCGACATTTTGCGCCGCCATGGACGACACCGCGGCGCCGATGGCGAGCGCCGGCATCTGGATATAGGTCCAGAGCTGTGCGGCTATGCCGTAGGCAGCCGCGACCTGCGAGCCGTACGAGTTGACCATGCCCATCACCGTCAGCGCCGCGGCCGAAACGACGATCATCTGCAGGCCCATCGGCACGCCCTTGAAGACGACAATGCGCAGCAGCGCCGGGTCCGGCCGCAGCAGAACGAGATTGGCGCCGGCCAGCCGCAGCGGGTGCTTGCGCGCATAAAGCACGATCAGGATGGCAACCACGCTTACCGTCTGGCCGATCAGCGTCGACGCGGCCGAGCCGGCGATGCCGAGTTCGGGGAACGGGCCGATGCCGAGGATGAGCAACGGGTTCAAAACGACGTCGAGCACGACGGCCAGCGCCATGAACAGGAAAGGCGTGCGCGAATCGCCGGCGCCGCGCAGCACCGTCATGACGAAGGACAGCAGGTTCATCATCGGCACGGCGAGGAAGATGATGCGCAGATAGGAGCGCGCCAGCGGCAACGCATCGGCCGGCGTGCCGAGCGCATCGAGGATCGCATCGACCCAGATCCAGCCGCAGACCGCGAACACCACCGAGACGAGGAAGAAGAAGGTGGCGCTGGTGCCGACGATGCGCCGGGCTTCGGGCAGGTCACGAGCGCCGACGGATTGTGCGACCAGGATGGTCGCCGCCATGCCGATGCCGAAGACGGTGCCGAGGATGAGAAACAGCACGAGGTTGGCATTGGACGTGGCGGTCAGCGCCGCTTCACCGAGGAAACGGCCGACCCACACGGCATTTATCGAGCCGTTGAGCGACTGCAGCACATTGGAGCCGAGCACCGGCAGGGCAAACAGCAAAAGGGTGCGCGGGATAGGCCCACTGGTGAGGTCGCCGGTCTGCCGGCGCGGGGGCATGTTGTCGTCCATGGCAGGCAACTCGGCGAAGGCTTGTCTGAGTCCGCAATGATTGCCGATTTAGCGAGAGAGGTCGATGCGGCGCTGTAAATTCCGCCTGGCGTGCCTTGATCTAAGCATTTCTCAAACCTTTCGGAATCGTATATTGATCCCGCACGCGTGGGGCCGCATTTTCCTGGATCTCAGGGCAAGCCGGGGGGCTCATGTCCGATATTCCGTTGTTTTTTGAGCGCCTGAACCGGCGCGCCTTTCTTGGTGCATCCGCTCTGGGCGCGGCCTCCGTGGCTCTTTCGTCGTGCACCACGACGGACGTGGCGGCGCCGCCGGTGCCCGCGGCACCAAGCGATCCGGCCCTCGGCGATGCCGCAAGCATGTATGCCGCGCGCATCGACGAGGGCTATCAACTGCCGGCAATCCCGGTAGCCAAGGTCGATCCGAAATTCGTGCGTCAAATCGTGGCCGACCCGACTGGAGAAAAACCCGGCACGATCGTCGTCGATACTTCCGAGCACTTCCTCTATCTGGTGCGCGACGGCGGCAAGGCAATTCGCTATGGCGTCAGCCTCGGCAAGGCCGGTTTCGGATGGACCGGCAGCGCCGTGGTTCAGGCGAGGAAGAAGTGGCCGGTCTGGACGCCGCCGCCGGAAATGATCCAACGCCGGCCGGAACTGGCGAAATACAAGGACGGCATGCCGCCCGGCCCGCAGAGCCCGCTTGGTGCCCGCGCGCTGTATCTCTTCCGTGACGGCAAGGACACGATGTATAGGCTGCACGGCACGCCGGAGTGGGACTCCATTGGGAAGAACGCTTCCTCCGGCTGTGTGCGCTTCATGAATCAGGACATTATCGACCTCTACAGCCGCGTCGATGGCGTCGTGCCGGTCTTCGTGCGCCCGAACCTGTCGGCCGCCGGGAAGATCGCCGCCGTGTCAAACAGGACGGCCGAGCCGATCGATGCAGGCGTGCCAAGGGACGCGGAGATGTTGAGGTAAGTGCCTTCGACTGGATCGTCAGTCGCAGGTTTTGCGATGCTTAGGACACCGTCCTTGCGCGGGCGAGCCGCAACTGAAGGGGCACGACCGCTCAATCGCGCCAGCTCAGGCGGACGCGCTCGGCGCCTCCGCCTGTATGGGTGCCGCTACTTCTTGGCGAGGCCTGGGAGCGTGACCTGATAGACCAGGAACATGGTGTCGACATCGGCGCCATCCTCGGCCTTGTAGGCCGCGCCGACCTGGAAGCCGTCCTGCGTGAGGAAGTCATTGTCATTGGCGACGAACAGGAAATAGTCGTCGGGCAGCTTCGGATCGAGGACGCTCACCACCGACATCGCCTCCCATTTCTCCGAAAGGTTGTTGCGGTCGTTGGGCGCGCCATTGTGCAACCCGAAGCGGCCGAGCTCGCTCTTGTCGTTGATGTCGATGAACGGCGTCAGCTTGGCCGGCGTCACCGATGGATCGAGCTCACCCTTGGGCGCCAGCGGCTTGTCCTTGTCGAACTCTGTGCCGGCGATATCGGTTGCCGCCGACACATCGACGACGCTGATCTCGCGATGGAGCGAGGTGTCGCCCTTCAGCCCCTGGCCGTTGCCGCTGTCGCGCGCCAGCATCAGGAAGGTCTTGTCCGACAGCGCCACGATTTCACTCTGCGCGGCGATCTTGGTTTTGCCCTTGGCATCGGTGAACACCGGCAGCGGCACGACATATTCATGCGCGAGCTTGAGCTGGCCGGGATCCGAGGCATCGTAGACCAGCGCGCGCGTGTTCTGGCGCGTCGAGGCGGAATCGCCGCCATCTTGTCTGGGTGCCGACTGCAGCACGGCAATCAGGAACTTGCCGTCCGGCGTCAGCGCCATGCCTTCGAGGCCCTGGTTGTTCTGACGGCCGGTTTCGGGATCCTTCGGATCGGGGTCTGCCGCGCCAGGTCCCGGATTGTTGGAAGCAAAGTTTGGCGTCCCGTGACGCATCGGGACAAGCGCCGCCGGCGGCTGCGTTGCCGACATCAGACGCCCATCGGCGGAGAAGCGGTAGATGTTCGGACCGTATTCGTCCGAGATGAACATCGTGCCGTCGGGCAGCCGTGCGATCGCTTCGTTATCGAGCGCGAGCTTGCCGTTGGCTTCGGGCAGGATCGGCATGTCGTCGGTCGCGGCACGCACGCCGTTGAGCGGATCGAGCCCGGTTGCGTCGGCGCCCTTGTCGTCGGTCAAAAGCATGGTGTCGGCAAGCGTCGCCCTGAGGCCCGACTGTTCCTGGCCGGCGGCTGGCACTGCACCCGGCGCGATCGGGGCGAACTCGATGGCAATCGTGTTGAGGCGCGGCCGGTAGTCGGTAGTACCGACGACATTGTAGCCGCGATCCGGCAACAGCCACAACGAGCCCTTGTAGCCGTCGGCGCCATGCGTCCAGCCGGCAGCATCGATCGACATCCCTGAGCCGGAGCCAAACGTCTCGCCGAACTTGTCCTTCTGGCTGGCCGGGATGCGGCCGACACCGACCAAGCCTTTGTTGACGAAGCTGACGCCGCCGACGGTCGCGGCATTTTCTGCCAAGGCCGGAGTCAAGGCGGTGAACATCGCCAGCGCGACGGCGAGGGACGCGGTTCGGTGCAGGTTTTTCATGGAAATCCTCTTTGTGACAAAGCTGCCGGGGCCCGAAAAAGCGCCGCGTCGCATCGAGGATGCCGCGAAAGCCTTCGGAGAAGCGATCTAGGACGCGAACATGATACTTGCGTGACAGTGCCGGGCTTGCTTGTCCCTCGTGGTCGCAACTGGCCTGGGTATGGCGAATTCGTCGTCGCCGAGCGAGCAATTAACAACTTTACAAATAATAGTTCTAATGTAAAGTTATGACAATGAAAGGTCCCCGATGACAGCCTATCGTTTCGCCACCCGCCTCAATTCCTTTGCCTCGCGGCCACAGGCCGAGTGGCCCGATCTTGTCGGCAAACCGTCCATGCTGCAAATGGCGGCACGTGCGGCGAAGGTTGCGGAGTTGACCGATCTCGACCTCAACTTCCCCGACCATGTCGATGAAAAGCCTGCGGAAATAGCGCGCAAACTCGGCGATATCGGGCTTTCCATCAATGGTTTCGCCATGCGCTACTACTCCAACCCGGCCTTCAAGCTCGGCGCCTTCACCAACCCGGATCCTTCCGTTCGCCGCGAGGCCATCGACCTGACCAAGGCCGGGATCGACGCCGCGCGCGAGGCCGGCGCCAGCCTGATGACCTTGTGGCTCGGGCAGGATGGCTTCGACTATGCCTTCCAGGCGGACTACGCAGCGCTCTGGCAACACGAAATCGATGGCATTCGTGAAGTTGCGGCGCATGATCCGGGCTGCCAAATCAGCCTTGAATACAAACCCAACGAGCCGCGCTCCTACAGCCTGATGCCGGATGCGGCGACGACATTGCTGGCGATCCGCGAGATCGGCCTGCCCAATCTCGGCGTGACGCTCGATTTCGCCCATGTGCTCTATGCCGACGAGCAGCCGGCTTTCGCCGCCGCCCTCGTGGCACGCCACAGCAAGCTGCTCGGCGTGCACCTCAACGATGGCTACGCCAAGCGCGACGACGGCTTGATGGTCGGTGCCGTGCATACGCTGCAGACGATCGAGCTGCTCAGGCAGATCGGCCGCGACGGCTACGCCGGCGCCATCTACTTCGACACGTTTCCCGATATGACCGGGCTCGACCCGATCCACGAATGCGAAGTCAACATCGCGACTGTCAAGCGCATGCTGCGCGTCGTCGATCGGCTGGACGGGGACAACCGCATGTTAGCCGCCGTCGACCGTCAGGACGCGATCGCGTCGCAAGCCATTATCCAGGAAGCCATGCTCGGCCCGGACAGCTGAAGCTCCGGCGCCATCACCGTTTTCAACCAGGGAGGAAAGACCATGAAATTTCTGCTTGCCACCGCCACCGCTGCCCTGATGGCGCTGTCTATAGGCTCGTCGTTTTCCGCGGACCTCGCGCCGCTCAATTCCGACACCGAGAAGGATCGCATCGACTGGTCGCAGCTCGAGGCCAAGTTCGGGGCCTTCCCCAAGCTGCCCGAGGGCACCAAGGCGGGTGCGGTCTCCAAGACGCTGACCAACGAATACTGGCGCTCGCTGGGAGAGGGCTACAAGTCGTTCGGCGACCGCACCGGCGTGCCCGTGGTCTACCAGGCGGCGCAGAGCGAGGGCGACCAGCTCGGCCAGCTCACCATCGCCGAAGGCCTGGTCACGCAAGGCTACAACGTGCTGCTCGTTTCGCCGCAGACCGACTCCAACCTGCAGCCGATCATGGAACAGGCCAAGGCAGCCAATGTGCCGGTGGTCAACGTCAACGACGCGGTCATCCCGCAGGCTGAGCACTATGTCGGCAATGTCCAGCGCGACAACGGCGTGCGCGTCGCCAAATGGTTCATCAAGAACCGGCCGGATGGCGGCAAGGTCGCCATCGTCGAAGGCCAGGCCGGCGTCTACGCCGCCGTCCAGCGCACCGACGGCTTCAAGACCACCATCACCGAAGCCGGCAAGTTCGAGGTCGTGGCCAGCGTCCCCGGCAACTGGGATCGTCAGACCTCCTACGACGCGGCCACCAACATCCTGCAGCAGCACCCCGATCTGATCGGCTTCTATGCCAACAATGACGGCATGGCGCTGGGCATCGTCGAGGCGGTCAAGGCTGCCGGGCTGCAGGACAAGGTTGCGGTCTTCGGCACCGACGGCATCTCCGACGCCTATGCCTCGATCCGCGCCGGCGAGCTGACCGGCACCGTCGATTCGTTCCCGGTGCTGACCGGCGAGGTGGCGCTGGAATCGGCGCTGCGACTGGTGGCCGGGCAGAAGCTGCCGCGCGTCGTCGCCACGCCGCAGGCGCTGATCACCAAGGACAATGCCGACCGCTACTCTGGCGCCGGCGACGCCGTGCGCAAGGCGCTGCTCGAGGACGCGGCAGCGGGCCAGTAGAGCAGGGCCGGCAGGTGCCGGCCTTGGGTCGGCACCTTGCCTGGAGAACCGAAGCAATGTCAGTCATCTCCCGGCTGCAATTCGAGGGCATTTCCAAGGTGTTTCCGGCCGTGCGGGCGCTGAGCGATGTGTCCTTTTCGGTCGGCGCCGGCGAAATCCATGGGCTGCTCGGTGAAAACGGCGCCGGCAAATCGACGCTGCTGCGCATACTGTCAGGCGTCTACCGACCGACGGCGGGAAGCGTGCTGATCGATGGCAAGCCGGTGACGCTGAACAATCCGGTCGCCGCACGCGCCGCGGGCGTGGCGATGATCCATCAGGAATTACAGCAGGTGCCACGCCTCAGCGTCGCCCAGAACATGTTTCTCGGCCATCCGTTGACGCGCGGCGGCGTCTTCGTCGCACGGCGCGAGCAGGAAAGCCGCGCTGCGGAAGCCCTGGCCGCCATCGACCCGACCATCGATCCGGCAGCCCCGCTTGGCAGCCTGAAGGTGGCGCAGCGGCAGATCGTCGAGATCGCCCGGGCGCTGCTCGACCGCGCCAGGATCGTGGCGATGGACGAGCCGACGTCGAGCCTCACGCCGAGCGAGTTCGAACGGCTGGCGGAAGTCATTGCCGGTCTGGCACGCGACGGTGTCGCCGTCGTTTATGTCTCGCACAAGCTGGACGAGGTGTTCGGCATCTGCGAGCGCGCCACTGTTATGCGCGACGGCGTTGTGGTCGAAACCGTCGATCTCGCGCAGGTGTCGGAAAAGGCCGTCGTTTCGATGATGGTCGGCCGCGAGCTTGCCCAGGAACAACACCGCTCGCATGCTTCCCCCGAGATCAGGCTGAGCGTGCGTGGCCTCGCCTCGGCAACCAAGGTCCGTGACGTTTCGTTCGACCTGCATCGCGGCGAGGTGTTGGGCATTGCCGGCCTGGTCGGGTCCGGCCGCACCGAGCTGCTGCGGCTGCTGGCCGGCGCCGACCGGGCCTCATCAGGCACAATGGAGATCGACGGCAAGGCGATAAAACTTTCCAGTCCGCGCGACGCGATCGCGGCCGGCATCGGCCTGGTGCCCGAGGAGCGCAAGCGCGAAGGCATCGTGCCGTTGCGGTCGATCTCCAGCAACATGGCGCTGGCGTCGATGGGCGTGTTCGCGCCGCGCGGCCTCATCGACCATCGCCGGCTGAAGCGCGTGGCAGCCGAGAAGATGAAGCGAGTCAATCTCAGGCCGTTCCTGCTCGATCGGCCGATCCGCCTGTTCAGCGGCGGCAACCAGCAGAAAGCGATCATCGGCCGCTGGCTGGCGGCGGGAACGCGGATCCTTCTGTTCGACGAGCCGACGCGCGGCATCGATGTCGGCGCCAAGGCGGAGATCTACCACCTGATCGAGGAGCTCGCCGCCGAAGGCCATTCGGTTATCGTCGTTTCGTCCGAGTTGCCTGAGGTGATCCGGCTCGCCGACCGCGTGCTCGTCATGCGCGACGGCATGGTCGCCGCCGAACTGGGCCGCGCAAGTCTCAGCGAACACGCGATCGCCGCGCACGCCATACCCCAAACGGAGATTGAGGCCGGCAAGGCGCAAGGCCATCGGGCCGGTGCATAACGGACAGGACCAGCGGATGACCGATATAACCCAACACACAGCAGCGCGCCCAAGGGCAGATTTCCTGCACCGGTTTTCCGTGCGCGACGCCGGCACGCTGATCGGCCTGGTGGTGATCCTTGCCGTCTTCGGGGCGCTGGTCCCCGGCTTTTTTGCCGAGCGTAACCTGATCAACATCCTGCAGCAATCGAGCATCAATGCCTGCCTGGCGTTGGGCATGACGCTGGTCATCATCTCGGGCGGCATCGACCTGTCCGTCGGGCCGACGGCAGCCCTTTCGGCGGTCATCTCGGCCTCGATGCTGGTTGCCGGTGTGCCGTTTCCGCTGGCCATCGCCGCTGGCTTCGCCATCGGCCTTGCCTGCGGACTGCTCAACGGCGTGCTGGTCGCCTATGTCGGGCTGCAGCCCTTCATCGTCACGCTGGGAACGCTCAGCACCTACCGGGCGCTGGCGCTGATCTATACCGGCGGCAATCCGGTGCTCGGCCTGCCTGCCGGCTTCCGTGCCATCTTCAACGGCTCGCTGTTCGGATTGCCGTTGGCGGTCATCATCGTGGCGGTGGTCGCGCTGATTGCCTGGATCATCCTCAAGAAGACGCCGTTCGGCGAATATCTGCTCGCCGTCGGCGGCAATGAGGAGGCGGCCTACATAGCCGGCGTGCCGATCGCCCGCACCAAGATCGCCGCCTATATGATCTCGGGCCTGCTGGCAGCGCTTGCAGCGCAGATCCTGATCGGCCGGCTGGGTGCGGCCGAACCCATTCTGGGCAATCTCTGGGAGCTCGACGCCATAGCAGCGGCGGCGATCGGCGGCGCCTCGCTGATGGGCGGCAAGGGCAGCGTCGTCGGCACCATCCTGGGTGCCGTCATTCTTGGCAGCATGCGCAACGGCCTGACGCTGATGAACGTGCAGTCCTTCTATCAGCTCCTGGCAACTGGCCTTATAATCCTCGCCGCGATGCTTATCGATCGCGTGACGAGGGGACGTGGATGACCTTGACCGGGCTGGACCTGAAAGCAGTAGGACCGCGCATTCGCATGATGATGCCGCATCTGACGCCGCTCGAGGCGAAGGTGGTTGAAACGGTCTTCGGACGGCGCGGCTTCGACGAGACCATACCGCTCAAGCAGATCGCCGAGGAGGCCGGTGT
Organism: Mesorhizobium sp. M0663; assembly: GCF_040320585.1. NCBI lineage: Bacteria > Pseudomonadati > Pseudomonadota > Alphaproteobacteria > Hyphomicrobiales > Phyllobacteriaceae > Mesorhizobium > Mesorhizobium sp. M0663. Next base: position 151,671 of record NZ_JAMYPX010000008.1, on the reverse strand, counting down.
CTCGGAGGCGATGGTGGTCAAGATCGCCAAGAAGCTGGGTTTTTCCGGCTATCGCGACTTTCGCACGGCGGTCTATGAATACAGCCGCCTGCCGACCGCCGAGATGCATCAGGAGCTGTCGGTGGACGACAGTTCGGCCGAGATCGTGCAGAAGGTGTTCCGCACCTCCATCCAGGCGCTGGAGGAGACGCTCGCCATCCTCGACATGGACGATTTCGACCGTGCCGCCGATCTGCTTTACCGCGCCAGGAATCGCGATTTCTACGGCGTCGGCGGCTCGGCGCAGATCGCACGCGACGTTTCGCACAAATTCCTGCGCATCGGCATCCGCACCTCTGTCTACGACGATTCGCACATGATGCTAATGTCCGCCTCGCTGCTCGGCGCCGACGACATCGCCGTCGGCTTCTCGCATTCCGGCAACACGAGCGCTGTTATCGACGCCACCCAACTTGCGCGCAAAAGCGGCGCGCGCACGCTGGCCATCACCAACTATGACAACTCGCCATTGGCAGCCGTCGCCGACATCGTGCTTTGCTCGACCGCCCAAGGCTCGCCGTTGATGGGTGAGAACGCAGCGGCGCGCATTGCCCAGCTCAACATTCTCGACGCGCTGTTCGTCGCGGTCGCGCAACGCGACTACCAGGCGGCGGAGCGCAATCTCGGCCGCACCATGTCTGCGGTGACGTCGAAACGGAAAGACAAGAACTCATGAAAGGCAAGCGGCTCATGAAGGTCTGGGGCACATGACGGCTCCTCCGCCGCTGGTGACCGTATTCGGCAGCCTGCATTACGATATCATGGTCGAAGCCCCCGATCGCCCACGCAAGGGCGAAACGGTCACCGGCCATGCCTGGCATCCGAAATGCGGCGGCAAGGGCGGCAACCAGGCGGTGTCGGCAGCGCGGGCCGGCGTGCGTGCGGCGATGATCGGAGCTGTCGGCGACGATGATTTCGGCCGCGCGCTTCTCGACAATCTCGATCGCAACGGCGTCGACCAGCGCTTCGTGGGAGTGGCTTCGGGCGCCGGCTCGGGCATGAGCGTAGCGATTTTCGACGACAGCGGCGACTATGGCGCGGTGATCGTCTCGGGCAGCAATCTCACTCTCGGCGAAAAGGACATTACTGAGGCGGCCGAGCTGATCGCGCAAACGGCGGTTCTGCTGCTGCAAAACGAGGTACCGGAAGCCGCCAACATCGCCGCGGCGCGAGCGGTGAAGGCGTATGGCGGCCGCGTCGTTCTCAATGCGGCGCCGGCGCGAAAGCTGACAGCCGAACTGATCGCGCTGACCGACATCGTCATCGTCAACGCCATCGAGGCGGAGTTCCTGGCCGGCGTTTCGGTCGTCGACACGCTCGAGGGTGCTGCGAAGGCGGCCGGCATGCTCGTCGGTTTCTATCCGGCTGCAATCGTCACGGCCGGCGGCGAGGGCGTTGCCTATTGCGACCGCGACGGCCAGGCATTCGCCTTGCCGGCGATGCCGGTGGAGGTGGTCAGCACCCACGGTGCCGGTGATGAATTCGTCGGCGCCTTTGCGGCGTGGCTTGCGCGTGGAGAGCCCGTCGAGGCGGCACTTGCCGCCGCCAATGCCGCCGCTGCCTCGCTGGTCGCAACGCCGGAGCGCGAGCGCGGGGGTCTTGTTCAATCTGAGCCTGCTCAGTGACCGCCGCGATTCAATCGCTGTCGCGCGCGATCAGTTCCAGCGGCCAGACTTCACGGATGATGCGTGCGCCTTCGGCGCCGGCGTAAGCCGGGATCGATGCCAGCAGCATTTCGGCCAACCGCTCGCCCATCGGCTCCAGCGCCGGTCGGAAGCCGGTCAGCGCCGGCGAAAAATAGCGGCAAAGCGGCGTGTCGACGATGACGATCACCGCGACGTCGTGGCCGGGCTTGATGCCCGCCTCGGCCAGCGCCTTGCAGCCGCCAAGCGCCATCGCGTCATTGTTGAAGATGATGGCCGTCGGCGGGTCCTTGGAGCGCATGACCTTCGGCGTCACGGCGTAGCCGCCGGCCTCGTTGATGAAGCCGTCGGCGATCAGATCGGGGTCGAACTCGATGCCGTGCCGCCGCAACGCCTTGCGATAGCCGGCGAGGAACAGATAGCCGAAATTGAGGTCGAGCGACGGGCGGATGGCGGCGATGCGGCGGTGACCGCGCGCGACGAGACGATCGACCGCGTCAGCCCCGGCTTTTTCGAAATCGAGGTCGAGCGAGGGATAGGAATCGCCGCCGGAGCGGCTGCGGCCGAGCGTTGCGAACGGGAAACCGGCCTGGGTCAGATAGTCGATGCGCTCGTCCTCGCGCCGCGTCCAGGCCAGCACCACCGCATCGGCCCGCCGCGTCTCGACGACACGGCGCAGGCGCTCCTGCTGATAGTCGCCCGGCGCGCCCATCACTACGATCAGGTCGAGGCCGCTTTCGGCGAGCTTGGCCTGCAACCCGGTCAGGAACGGAATGAAGAACGGCTCGCCATATTCCTGGTCGCCCGGATGCGGCTGCAGCATGAAGGCGATCGAATGGGTAGCGCCGCGCCGCAGGCTGCGGCCGGACTGGTTCGGTGAATAGTTCAGCTTCTTGGCCGCATCGAGCACGCGCTGACGCGTGTCGGCATTGACGTCGGCGCGGCCGTTGAGCGCGCGCGACACCGTGCCGATGGAAATATTCAGGTGACGTGCAAGGTCGTGAATACTGGACGCCAAAGGACAGTTCTCCCCCTTGCTTGGCTAGCACCGGCCGCTCTTCAGGCCAAGCCGGCATCACGTTTTTCGCTATCGGCCAATTGACATTCTACGCCATCGGGTGTGTTCTCGTAAACGTTTACGGAAGAACGTTTGCGGCCCTGCCGTGAACGCCGTGACGATCGGTCTGGAGGGGCCGAGAGGGAGGAGTGCTGGATGATCAATGTCGTCCTGGTCGGCTGCGGCGCGATGAGCAAAGCCTGGCTCGATGCGGCCAAGCAGATCGACGGGCTCGCCATTGTCGGCCTGGTCGATATCGACGCCGAAAGGGCGCGGGCAAGGGCGCGCGAATACGAGCTTTCCGGCGCCGTCATCGGAACCGAGCTCGACGCCGTGCTCGACCAGACCAGGCCCGACGCGGTATTCGACGTCGTGGTTCCCGCCGCCCGCCGCGAGGTCGCGCTTTCCGCCTTTGCCCACCATTGCCATCTCTTGACCGAAAAGCCGCTGGCCGACAGCCCGGACAATGCGCGTGCCATTGTCGAGGCGGCCCGCAGCGCCGGCCGCATCCATGCCGTCGTGCAGAACCGCCGCTATGTCGCCAATGTCAGGCGCATCCGGCGCTTTCTCGATTCCGGCGCCATTGGTGCGCCAACCAGCATCCACGCCGATTTCTTCGTTGCGCCGCATTTCGGCGGTTTTCGCGAAGAGATGCGCCATGTGCTGCTGCTCGATATGGCGATCCACACATTCGATGCGGCCCGCTACATGGTCGCCGGCGAGCCGGCCGGCGTCTATTGCCAGGAGTGGGAGCCGGCCAACTCCTGGTATCGGCAAGGGTCGTCGGCAACCGCAAGCTTCGACCTCGGCGGCAGCAAGCTGTTCACCTATGCCGGCAGCTGGTGCGCGGCCGGCTTCCGTACAAGCTGGGACAGTACATGGCGGATCGTCGCCGAGCGCGGCAGCATTGTCTGGGACGGCGCGGACGGATTGAAGGCGGAAGTCGTGCGGCCGGTCCGTGAAGGCCTGTTCGACCGCACCGAACCGATAGCCGTGCCGCCGCTCGACCCGGCAGATCGCGTCGGCGGCCATCTCGGCATCATCCAGGATTTCGTCCGCGCCGTCGAAACCGGCACCGAGCCGGAGACGCGCGGCGCCGACAACATCAAGAGCCTGGCCATGGTTTTCGCTGCGATCGAGAGCGCCGAAACCGGGCGCCGGGTCGCCATCGCTCAACAGGAAGGATCATGATGCCAAACCCGCTGCTCGACATCAGGATCGGCACAATGGTGCGGGCCAATCTGGACGACCCGGCCGCCTATGTCAGGCAGATTCTGCCGCTCGGCTTCGAGAGCATCCAGCCGTTCTTCTGGCAGACGCTGGGCGGCAAGGACATTCCACGGCTGGCAGGCGAGATCCGCGAGGCGATCGGCGATGCCGATGTCGTCGTCTCGTCGATCGGGGTGTTCGGCAACCCGCTGGAGAGCGGTGAAGTCGATCGCGGCGTGCTCCAGGCGTGGGAAACGATCATCGACAACGCGCATCTGTTCGGCACCAATGTGGTCAGCGGCTTTACCGGCCGCATCCGCGGCAAGCCGCTGCCCGACAGCCTGCCGCGCTTCCGCGAGGTCTGGGGGAAGCTGGCAAAGCGGGCCGCCGACAAGGGCGTGCGCATCGCCTTCGAGAACTGCGCCATGGACGGCAACTGGGCCAGCGGCGACTGGAACATCGCCCACAATCCGGACGCCTGGGAGCTGATGTTCAACGAATTGCCGGACGACAATCTCGGCCTGGAGTGGGAGCCCTGCCACCAGCTGGTCTATCTGATCGATCCGATCCCGCAGATCCGCAAATGGGCGCCGCGTATCTTCCACGTCCACGGCAAGGACGCGACGGTGCGCTGGGACGTGATCCGCGAACATGGCGTGTTCGGTCGCCTGCCGTTCGTGCAGATGCGCACCCCTGGCTTCGGCGATAGCGACTGGACGCGGGTGATCAGCGAGCTGCGGCTGGCCGGCTACAAGGGCGCCATCGACATCGAGGGCTGGCACGACCCGGTCTACCGCGGCGATCTTGAGATCACCGGCCAGGCGCGGGCACTGGATTATCTCCAACAATGCCGGGGAGGCGCGAGCTATCTGCCGAACCCGGTGTGAGGCTAATGCATGTCGCGCAAAAGTGCCCAGCGGTTTTGCGATAACGACATGCATAAAAACAGGACAAGCCGGCGGGAGGTGCCGGCCAGCGAAAGATTGCGGCGCAATGCCGAAGCGATCGTCAAAACCCCTCGGCTAGCGAGGGAACAAAGGGAGGATAAGTGCATGAGCATTACGATGAGAAGGACAGTTCTGCGCTCGACCGTCGCGGCGGCCGCGATGGCGCTCGCCGCCGCACTCTCGACCTTGCCGGCGCAGGCGCTCGATGCCCAGTGGTGCAAGGATGTCCATATCCGCTTCTTCGTCGGCGGCGCCGAGGGCGATGCCTTCGGCACCATCGTCTACAATGGCGCCAAGCAGGCGGCAGCCGATCTCGGACCGAAGGTCGACTACATCTTTTCCCAGTGGGATGTCGAGAAGATGGTGCAGCAATTGCGCGAGGCTGTCGCGGTCAAGCCCCAAGGCATCGCCATGATGGGCCACCCCGGCGACGCTTCGATCATGCCGCTGGCCGAACAGGCGCACAAGGACGGCATCAAGATGATGTACCAGAACGTGCCGGTGCCGAAGGTCACGGCGGCGTTCGGCGGCGGCTATGTCGGCGCCCAGCAGGAGCAGCAGGGCCGCGCGCTCGGCGCCGAGGCGGTCAAGCTGGCCGGGCTCAAGGCCGGCGACAAGACGATCATGATCGGCCCGTTCGAGAACGAGAGCCGCGGGGCGCGCGAGCGCGGCACGGTCGCTGCCCTCAAGGAAGCGGGCGTCGAGGTCATACAGCTCTCCTCGCCGCCAAGCGGCGAATGGGCTTCCGACCCCAATCTGGCCATTCCGGTGATCACCGCGGCACTGCTCAACAATCCCGATGTCAAGGCGGTTGGCTATCCCGGCGGACAGATGCTGGGCAACGTCCCGACTTACATGCAGGCGGCGGGCAGGAAGCCCGGCGATATCTTCAACTTCGGCTTCGACACCAGCCCGCAGATCGTCGAGGGCTTCAAGGGCGGCTGGGTGCAACTGACGGCCGACCAGCAGCCGTTCCTGCAAGGCTATCTGCCGATCCTCAGCCTCTGCCAGCAGGTGGTGCTCGGCCTTGCGCCGATGAATGTCGACACCGGCGCCGGCTTCGTCACGCCGCAGAATTACGAGATCGTCGCCGAGCTCGCCAAGCAGGCGCTGCGCTGACCTCCCAAGCCGTCGGCCGGGATCGAGCCCGGCCGGCGGGACCGCCGGCGAAAAGGCCGGCACGCGACAATCAAGCGAGGATCGCCATGGCCGAACGCATCATCGAACTGCGCGACATCAGCAAGTCCTACGGCCAGGTCTATGCGCTGGGTGGGGTCAATCTCAGCGTCGATCGCGGCGAGGTGGTCGGCCTGATCGGCGACAATGGCGCCGGCAAGTCGACGCTGATCAAGATCCTGTCCGGCGTGGTCAAACCGACCAGCGGCGAGATTCTCGTCCGCGGCAAGCCGGTGACCGGATGGAGCCCTGCGCGCTCGCGCGACGCTGGCATCGAGACCGTGTTCCAGGACCGGGCGCTCGCCGTGCAGCAGACGATCGTGCGCAATATCTTCATGGGCCGCGAGCTCACCGGCTGGCTTGGCTGGCTAAAGGTCAACAAGGAGATCGCGGAGGCGAGCCGGCTGATGCGCGAGATCGGCTTCACCTCGAAAGTGTTCACGCCACAGTCGATCGTCGGCCAGCTCTCGGGCGGCGAACGCCAGGGCGTGGCGATCGCGCGGGCCATCTATAAGAAGGCGGAGTTGATAGTCCTCGACGAACCGACGACCGCGCTATCGCTGACCGAGACCGCCAAGGTCTTCCACTTTGTGCGCCAGGTGCGGGCGAGCGGGCGCTCGATCCTGTTCATCGGCCACAACATCCACCACGTCTTCGATATCGCCGATCGCTTCGTGGTGCTGGACCGCGGCAAGGTCGCGCTCACCGCCGACCGCAGCGAGGTCAAATCGGCCGAGGATCTGATCAATTTCATGGAAGACGTCGCCCACCCCAGCGGATTGCCGGGGTTGCACGACGCGGGCGATGCGGAGAGGGCGGCACGATGAGCAAGACCATGGAACCCGATCTGCAGAGCCCCCTCGGCGGCACGCATGGCGAAACCGCCGGGAAAGAGTGGAGACACCCGTCTGACAATTGGCTGCGCGGGTTCATCCTCGACAACCGCGCCGCGCTCGGCACGCTTGCCGTGTTCATCGTCATGATGGCGGTGTTCATGATCGCCAACCCGATCGTGTTCACCACCTGGTATCTCTACAGCTCCGTACTGACCACGCTGCCGGTGGCGCTGTTCGTGGTGGTGCCGCTGGTCTTCGTCGTCACCTGCGGCGAGATCGACCTGTCGTTTCCGGCGACGATGGGCTTTGCCTCCTGGGTGTTTGCGCTGGTCGTGCAGGCCGGCTACGACCCGTTCCTCGGCATCGCCGCCGCAATGGTCACCGGCATGCTGCTCGGCTTCCTGGTCGGCTCCCTGGTCGTTTATGGCGGGCTGTCGTCGCTGATCGCGACGCTCGGCATGAACTTCCTGCTGCGCGGCCTGATCCAGATCATCAACGAGGGCAGGTCGACGGCGCTGACCGGCCTTGCCGACAGCTGGGCCTACAAGATCTTCTCCAGCCAGCTTTACGGCATTCCGGTGCAGATCTTCTGGGCCATCGGCTTCGTCGTACTGTCGGCGCTGCTCTACAACCGCCATCGCTTCGGCGCGCAGGTCAAGGTGGTCGGCGACAATCCCGACAGCGCCCAGCAGATGGGTATCGACGTCAAGCGCGTGCGGGTGAAAGTGTTCGTCTTCGTCGGCATCGGCGCGGCAATCGCCGGCACGTTCTCGGTGATGATCAACTTCACCTGGTGGCCGACCGCCGGCGACGGCTATCTCCTGCCGGTGCTGGCATCGGTGTTCGTCGGCGGCACCCCGACCTGGGGCGGAATCGGCACCGTCGTCGGCGGCGCGATCGGCGCGGTCACGGTCTCTTTCATCCAGACTGGCGTCGTCGCGGCAGGCCTGAGCGGCTTCTACGTCCAGTTCTTCAACGGCCTGATCATCATCCTGTCGCTGCTCGGCCATAAATGGAACCAGGCGCGGTATCGATGAGGGGCGATTTCAAACCCCAGTAACAAATCCGTCCAGCACGCGTTTCTGGCCGGCTTTGTCGAAGTCGATGGTCAGCTTGTTGCCTTCGATGGCCGAGATGTTGCCGTTGCCGAATTTCTGGTGGAAGACGCGGTCGCCGACGCTGAAGGGGGATGGCGTGTCGGCGACGGATTTGGCGACCAGCTCGCCGTCGATGGTGCGGCCCTTGACCGAGGTGCGGCCGGCGCCGTAGCCGGAGTCGGTTTCGCCATAGCCGATGCGCTCGACCTGGTGGCCGGAGCGGGTGCCCCAATTGCGGTCGGTGGCCTCGGTGCGGTTGGCTTGGGCGCGCTGCCAGCCCGGCGTCGCATAGGTGCTGGAGAAAGCGCCGGATTTCTCGGCGCCGGAATTGCCGCCAATGTTGTCGAAGCGCGACGCCCCATAAGGATTCTGCCTGCCTGCCCCTTGGCCGCCGCGACCGGAGGCGAACGAGGCGCCGCCATAGGCATTGCCGTAGCCGCCGTAGGAGTTGCCGCTCTCGGAAACTTCGACATGGGCTTCCGGCAGCTCGTCGAGGAAGCGCGACGGGATGGTCGATTGCCAGAGGCCGTGGATGCGGCGGTTGGAGACGAACCAGATGTGCAGGTTCTTCTTGGCGCGGGTCAGGCCGACATAGGCGAGGCGGCGTTCCTCCTCGAGCCCGGAGCGGCCGCCCTCGTCGAGCGAGCGTTGGTGCGGGAACAGGCCTTCTTCCCAGCCGGGCAGGAACACGGTTTCGAATTCGAGGCCCTTGGCCGAATGCAGCGTCATGATGTTGACGGCGTCGAGCTCGGCATTCTGCTCGGCGTCCATCACCAGCGCGACATGTTCGAGGAAAGAACGCAGCGACTCGTACTCCTCCATGGAGCGGATCAGTTCTTTTAAGTTCTCGAGCCGGCCGGGCGCTTCGATCGAACGGTCGTTCTTCCACATGTCGGTGTAGCCGCTCTCCTCCAGAATGGTCTCGGCGAGCTCGGTGTGCGGCGTGGTTTCCAGCGCCTTCTGCCAGCGCTCGAAATTGGCCGATACCTCGCGCAGCGCGGCGCGCGGCTTCGGCTTCAGCTCGTCGCTCTCGGCGAGTTTTGCCGCCGCCTCCAGCATCGGGATGCGCAGCGCGCGTGCGGTGTCGTGGATCTGGCGGATGGTGGCCTCGCCCAAGCCGCGCTTCGGCACGTTGACGATGCGCTCGAAGGCGAGGTCGTCGGCGCCTTGCGCGACGACGCGGAAAAAGGCCAGCGCATCGCGGATTTCGAGGCGCTCGTAGAAGCGCGGGCCGCCGATGACGCGGTAGTTGAGGCCGAGCGTGACGAAGCGGTCCTCGAATTCGCGCATCTGGAAGGACGCGCGGACGAGGATCGCCATGTCGTTGAGATTGTGCTTCTGGCGCTGATAGGCCTCGATGGTCTCGCCGACGGCGCGGGCCTCCTCTTCGGAATCCCAGGCGGCATGGACATGCACCTTCTCGTCGTCCTCGGCGATCTTTTCGGTGAACAGCGTCTTGCCGAAGCGGCCCTCATTGTGGGCGATCAGGTGGGACGCCGTGCCGAGGATGTGCGCAGTGGAGCGATAATTGCGCTCCAGCCTTATGATGGTGGCGCCGGGGAAATCCTTGTCGAAGCGCAGGATGTTGTCGACCTCGGCGCCGCGCCAGCCATAGATCGACTGGTCGTCGTCGCCGACGCAGCAGATATTTACGGTGGACAGGCGCGGACTTCCCTCCCCCTTGAGGGGAGGGTGGCCGGGCGAAGCCCGGTCGGGTGGGGTCCGTGCGGCAGTGCTCGACCTACCGGCGGCAGTGCTCGACGCTCTAGCGGTGCCTTCTGCGGCGACCCCCTCCGCCCGCTTCGCGGGCACCTCCCCCTCAAGGGGGGAGGATTGCGGCCGCTGCGCCAGCAGCCGCAGCCACATGTACTGGGCGGTGTTGGTGTCCTGATACTCGTCAACGAGGATGTAGCGGAAGCGCTTGTGGTATTCCTTCAGCACGTCCGGATTGGCGCGGAAGATGCGGATCGGGTGGCACAGGAGATCGCCGAAGTCGCAAGCGTTCAGCGTTTTCAGGCGCTCCTGGTAGGCCTTGTAGAGCTCGCGGCCCTTGCCGTTGGCGAAGGCACGGGCATCGCCCTCGGGGATGTCGGCGGGGCCAAGGCCCTTGTTCTTCCAGCCGTCGATCATCTGGGCGAACTGCTTGGCCGGCCAGCGCTTGTCGTCCAGCCCTTCGGCCTGGATAAGCTGCTTGATCAGGCGCACGACATCATCGGTGTCGAGAATGGTGAAGTCGGATTTGAGCCCGGCCAGCTCGGCATGTCTGCGCAGCAGCTTCACTCCAATCGAGTGGAAGGTGCCGAGCCACGGCATGCCCTCGACATTGCCTTCGCCGATCAACAGGCCGATGCGCTGCTTCATCTCGCGCGCCGCCTTGTTGGTGAAGGTGACGGCGAGGATCTGCGAGGGGAAAGCCTTGCCGGTGGCAAGGATGTGGGCGATGCGGGTGGTCAGGACGCGCGTTTTGCCGGTGCCGGCGCCGGCCAGCACCAGCACCGGGCCTTCGGTGGTTTCCACCGCCAGCCGCTGCTCGGGGTTGAGGCCGTTGAGATAATCGGGCGCGTTGTTCTGGTTGCTGCGGGCAGCCATGGCGCGCGCGGCAATGCCCGACGGGGCCACGGGCCGCGCGTTCGGTTCGTCAAAAAAGGGCATGTCTTCCGAAAAGCCGGACATCTCCCCCCGAATGTAGTGATTCGGCAGCGAAAGGCCAGAAGTGTCTCCGTTTTGTTCTCTGTCCAGTCGGTAGACTCACAATCTGAATGGGTCCGCTAACCAAAACGCCGGGCTTGCGATGGGCCGGCGCCGTAAAACGCCGAGCTTGCTTGACAGGGGAGGCGGGCCGGAGAAAGTTGCGTGGGGGCAGGAACGCAATGCGGGGTTGCCCATGGACGCGTCGCGGAGCGCACCAGTCGAAGGAGCACCGTCTTGGCTGTGGTCATCACCTCCCTGATCCTTTTCCTCATCGGCCTGGCGGTTGGCGGCGGCGGCATCTGGCTCGTGACGCTGGGGGGCAGCTGGTATTACGTCATCGTCGGTCTAGCTTTCCTTGTCGCGGCCTGGCTGCTCTACAGGCGCAGATCCACGGCGCTGTGGCTCTACGCGGCGATCGTGCTCGGCACGCTCGCCTGGGCGGTCTGGGAGATCGGCTTCGACTGGTGGGAGCTCGGCCCGCGCGGCGGCATCATCGTGCTTGTCGCGCTGTGGCTGCTGACGCCATGGGCGCGGCGCGGGCTTACCGGTCCCGACGGACGCGCGCCGCTGATCCTCGCCGTGCTGGCCTCGCTTGCGGTCGCCGGCTATTCGATGACGACCGATCCAAAGGATATTACGGGTGAACTCAACACCGACAAGGTGACGCCGACGGCCGATCTCGGCGGCAACGTGCCGGCTGGCGAATGGCACTATTACGGCCGCACGCAATATGGCCAGCGCTATTCGCCGCTCGACCAGATCACCGCCGAAAACGTTGCCAATCTGCAGCCGGCCTGGACCTATCGCACCGGCGACGTGAAAGGGCCCGACGACATCGGCGAGACGACCTATCAGGTGACGCCGCTAAAAATCGCCGACACGCTCTACATCTGCACGCCGCATAATTTCGCCATCGCCATCGACGCCGCGAGCGGCAAGGAGAAATGGCGCTTCGATCCGCAGGTCAAGCTCGACAAGGACCGCCAGCACCAGACCTGCCGCGGCGTGTCCTATTATGCCGATGCCAAGGTCGCCGCCGGCCAGCCCTGCGCCACACGCATCTACCTGCCGACATCCGACGCCCGGCTGATCGCGCTCGATGCGGCGAATGGCCAGGTCTGCCCGACTTTCGCCGAAGGCGGCACGCTGAACCTGCTCGCCAACATGCCATATCCGAAGCCGGGCTATTATTATTCGACCTCGGCGCCGCTGATCGTCGCCAACAAGATCATCGTCGGCGGCGCGGTCAACGACAATTATTCGACGCAGGAGCCGTCCGGGGTCATCCGTGCCTACGATGCCGACACCGGCGCGCTGTTGTGGAATTGGGATTCCGGCAATCCGGATCAGACGACGCCGCTGCCGCCGGACCAGACCTACACCAACAACTCACCCAACATGTGGTCGACGGCGAGCGTCGACGAGAAGCTCGGGCTGCTTTATGTGCCGCTCGGCAACAAGACGCCGGACCAACTCGGTGCCGGACGCAGCGCCAATGACGAGAAATTCTCCTCTTCGATCACCGCGCTCGATCTCAACAGCGGACAATTGCACTGGGTGCGGCAGACCGTGCACCACGATCTCTGGGACATGGACGTGCCGGCGCAGCCGACGCTGGTCGACATCACCACGGAAAGTGGCGTGGTGCCGGCGCTGGTCGGGCCGACCAAGCAGGGCGACCTCTATGTGCTCGACCGGCGCAGCGGCGAGCCGATCGTTCCGGTCAAGGAAGTACCGGCGCCGGGCGGCGCGATCGAGGGCGACCATACCTCGCCGACGCAGCCGCTCTCGGACCTGAGCTTCAGTCCGAAACCGCTGACCGGTGCCGACATGTGGGGCATCACCATGTTCGACCAGCTGGCCTGCCGGATCGAGCTCCGGAAGTTGCGCTATGAGGGCCGCTACACGCCGCCGTCGCTGCAGGGCTCGCTGATCTACCCCGGCAATTTCGGCACCTTCAACTGGGGCGGCGTGGCAGTCGATCCGGTCCGGCAGGTGATGTTCGGCATGCCGACATACCTGGCGTTCATCTCCAAGCTGGTGCCGCGCGCCGACGTGCCGCCGCCCGGCGACACCAAGGGCAGCGAACAGGGCCTGAACCGCAATGATGGTGCGCCTTACGCAGTAATATTGAAGCCGTTCCTGTCGCCGCTCGGCATTCCCTGCCAGGCGCCGCCCTGGGGCTATGTGGCGGGTGCCGACCTTCGGACCGGAAAGATCGTCTACAAGCATCGCAACGGCACCGTCTACGACATGACGCCATTGCCGCTGCCATTCAAGGTCGGCGTGCCCGGCATTGGCGGGCCGATGATTACTGCCGGCGGCGTCGCCTTCCTCGGTGCGGCGGTCGATGACTATGTGCGCGCTTATGACCTGACGACCGGCAAACAGCTCTGGCAGGCGCGGCTGCCGGCGGGCGGGCAGTCGACACCGATGACCTACACGGTAGCCGACGGGCGCCAGTTGGTCGTCATCGTTGCCGGCGGCCACGGCTCGGTCGGTACCAAGCCGGGCGACTATGTGATGGCCTATACGCTGCCGAAATAGAGAAGTTCCTTCAGAGCCCGAGATGCCCTTTCAGGTCGGGTACCGATGCAAGTACCTCACTGGTCAGCTGCGGGCCGGCGGCTGTCTCGGCCTGCTGGACCAGCATCGTGCCGGCCTGGCTGATCTGTGCGAGCGTAAGGCCTGATGCCTTGAGTATGGCGACGCCGTTGATCAGCGCGCCGGTCTTTTCGCCGAGAGCGCCACCGAGCGCGCCCTCCAGCGAGGACAGGAGGCCACCACCGGAAGCCGCGCCGGGAGCCATGACATCATACTGCTTGGCCAGGGCGTCTGCTCCCGGGATTTTGGCGAAGAAGTTCGACAGGGTCGTGCCTTCCGCCTCGTGTTCGAGCACCGAGAAAATCGTGCCGGCGATCTTTTCCGTCAAAGCCTGGTTGAGACCGGATTTCTGGGAGACGGTGTTGATGATGTCCTGAACGTCCATGACCTTTCCTCAGGCTTTGGTGTTTGCGGGCGGGTGCCGGTTGGCGCGGATCTTGATCAACGAACGTTTGAAGGCGGTGAAGGCCGTGAACCGCAGCGCCAGCAAAGCCATAGCGGCGAGGGCGAACCCACTTGCCAGAAGCGGGGAGGGAAAGGTCATGGGCGTATTCCTTCGTCGTCAATCAGGCATTCTTTTCCCGCCAAATGGCCATTCTCGTTCGCCAAATGGCCCGAGTATGGCATAGCCCTTCTTTTTACATTGTGGTGCGTGCATTTAGCATTGCCACAAAGGACCAAAATTTAACGACAGTGCGGCGCGAGGCATCACGGCCTCGTGCAGGGACTTATGGCAGCCTCACTCAGCCGTGACTGGACCAGGCAAGCTTCGGCTCTATGTTGCCGCGGGGGGCCGACGAGGAGCGCGCCATGACAACACCTGCCGGACCCACTGTCGTCGAGCCTGTCATTACCCAGGCGATGATCGATGCCTATGACGAATACACGCATCTGACGCTCGACCGACGGCGCTTCATGGAGCAATTGACCAGGCTTGCCGGATCGGGTGCGGCAGCTGCCGCGATCGCGCCGCTGCTGGCGGCGAACTCGGCCCAGGCGGCAATCGTGGCGGAAGACGATCCGCGTGTGAAAGGCAAGGACATCAGCTATCCCGGCAGCGCCGGCGAGATGAAGGGCTATCTGGTCAGGCCGGCGGACCAGACCGGCAAGCTTGGCACGGTCATCGTGGTGCACGAGAACAGGGGTCTCAACCCGCATATTCGCGATGTGGCGCGGCGCGTGGCGCTGGAAGGGTTCGTGGCGCTTGCGCCGGACTTCATGACACCGCTCGGCGGCACACCGGACGATGAAAACAGGGCACGTGACCTGTTTTCCCAGCTCGATCCAGCACAGGTCGCCGCCAATGCCGTGGCAACTGTCGCCTACCTCAAAGGCTACAAGGACGGCAACGGCAAGGTCGGCGCTGTCGGCTTCTGCTGGGGCGGCGGCACGGTGAACATGCTGGCCGTCAACGCGCCGGACCTCGCCGCCGCCGTCGCCTATTACGGCATGCAGCCACAGGCCGAGGACGTGCCGAAGATCAAGGCCGCGCTCATGCTGCATTATGCCGGGCTCGACACCCGCACCAATGCCGGCATCGATGCCTTCAAGAAGGCACTCGACGCGGCCCATGTCGAATACTCGGTCTATGTCTATGAAGGCGCCAACCATGCCTTCAACAACGAAACGTCGGCGGCCCGCTACGACAAGAAGGCGGCTGACCTCGCCTGGGGCCGGACGATCGCTTTCCTCAAGGAGAAGCTGGCCTGATCAGTCCGGCGCCGGCTTATGGAACGCCACGCCGGCCACCACCAGGGCGATGCCAAGGCAGTCGGTGAGGCTCGGCACCTGCCGCAGCACGATGACGCCGATCAACGTTGCGGTGACCGGCAGCAATGACAGCATCAGCGCGAAGCTGGAGCGCGGCAGCCGCGACATGGCAAGCTGGTCGCAAATATAGGGAATGACCGACGAGCAGATGCCGACGCCGACCCCCGCAAGCAGCAGCGGCGGCGCCGAGAAAGCCGGCAGAGCATCGGCGAAACCGATCGGCAGAACGACGAGAAGGGCGACCGCCATGGCGGCACCCAGCCCGGCGATGCCATCGCCGGCGCCGGCGCGCGCGACGCGGTGGCCGAGCACGATGTAGCCAACGAACAGCGTGCCGTTGAGGAAGGCCCAGAACAGGCCGACGGGATCGCTCGACCATTTGACGTCGATCAGCAACAGGGTGCCGGCGACAGCGATTGCGAGGGCGGCGAGATTGCGCGGGAGGCCAACAAGCGCAACGCCGATGGTGCCGACGAATTCGATCGCCGCCACCAGCGAGATCGGCAGCCGGTCGAGCGCCAGGTAAAACGAGCAATTCATCACCCCAAGGCAGACCCCGAAAGCCACAAGCAACAACCGCGTCGCGCGATCGGCGCGGGCGAAGACCGCCCATGGCCGGGTCAATGGGGCAAAGACGAGTGCCGCGGTGGCGATGCGCAGCCAAGCCATGCCGAGCACGCCGACATGCGGGAACAGCAGCACCGCGAAGGCCGGCCCGAGATAGTGGAACACGGCGCTGACGCCGAACCAGAGATGCGGTGGCACCGAGTTCGCCAGGGTAAAGGCGGGGCCGGCGAGTGCCGGACTTGCTGCTGGGGCTTGCGTCCGATCTTCCATAGGATCAGTATCGCAGGCGATTTTTGCCATTGATATGGATGATGGCCGGGCATTACGCCTTTTCCCTTTCTGAAAGCAAGGAACATTGCGCTGAAACGCCTTCGAAATGAAAATTCCGATCTGGATGCGGCTGACCTGAAAATCCTGCGCTTGCTGGAAGAGGATGCACGCACCAGCACCGCTGAACTGGCCCGCTCGGTCGGCCTGTCGGCGCCGAGCGTTGCCGAGCGCATCAAGCGACTGCAGGAAAGCGGTGTGATCGAGGCCTACACGGTGCG
The DNA here is from genome assembly GCF_040320585.1 of Mesorhizobium sp. M0663. NCBI lineage: Bacteria > Pseudomonadati > Pseudomonadota > Alphaproteobacteria > Hyphomicrobiales > Phyllobacteriaceae > Mesorhizobium > Mesorhizobium sp. M0663. Next base: position 135,487 of record NZ_JAMYPX010000008.1, on the reverse strand, counting down.
CATCAATCCGGCCGCGCTCGGCATGAAATTGTCGGCATGGCTGCGCATTCGGCCAGTGCCGGGGCAGCTCGCCGTCGTCGCCGAGATCATCCGCGACCTGCCGGAAATCGCCCAATGCGACCGGGTCACCGGTGAAGACTGTTTCATCGCGCTGGCGCATGTCGGCTCGGTGGCTGAACTCGAACGGGTGATCGACCGCATCATTCCCTATGCGATGACCAACACGGCGATCATCCAGTCGTCGCCGGTGGCGCCGCGGTCGCCGCTCGGGGCGGTGAAGCGCCAGCCTTGACGCTTGGGATCGTTCGTCAGCACATCATCAGAAATGCAAACCGGACGGCCGGTCTGTTTCTTCCCCCACCGTTCAGGCGTGGCCGCGTTTCATCCGCGCCTGCTTCAGGATGGCGCGCCAGCGGATCATGGCGAAGGGGATCGGCTCGTTGTTGTTGGCGATGTGGAAGATCTCGTTATTGAGGTTCTTCAGCGAGCGCCAGAAATCATAGTCGGTGATGCGTGGATCAGCCGCCAGCCTGTCCGCCTCGACCTTGATATCGGTTTTCATGCACGTTCCCCGAACCGCTGCTGCTCCGCCGCCCGTATCGCAATTCGATGCGGACGGTTTTCCAACGCCGCGCTGAGTCGTTCAACGTCTCAATTCGGCTTGTTCACGTTAAAACCTCGGTAAGGTTAACGGCGGTTTGACCGTGGTTCAAGCCGGCTTACGACGAATACCGATCGAGCGGCCGGCGCGCTCCGGCATCGGCAGGGCGGCATGGGCGGCGCGCATCGCTTCCACCCTGGCCAGGACGTCGGCGGGGAAGGGCGCTACCTTCGGGCCAGCCATGTCGACGTGCAGCGACAGCGTTTCGGACGTGGCGGCAAGCCAGCCGTCGAGATGCCGGATTTCCTGATAGGCCCTCAGCCGCTTCTCGTCATGGTCGAGGAGTTGGAACGAGACCGTGACCTTGTGGTCGAGATGCAACTCCTGGACGTAGCAGACATGGACTTCCGCCGTGTAGATGGTCAGCCGCCGTTCCCTTACATAGTCCGGCCCCATCCCCATCATCTCGAAGGCTTCGTCGGAGCACCGGTCGAACAGCACGTTGTAATAGGCCATGTTGAGATGGCCATTGTAGTCGATCCAGGCCTCCTCGATGTCCATGGCGCGAGAGACGAAAGGGGCGGGGATGGGCATCGGAAACTTCCTTCTCGTCATGCCGGGATGAGCATGGACTGGACAGAGCGTGGTTGGTGAGACTACGCATCCCTAGATGCAGAACAAGGGTGGACGCTGGTCCATTCGCGGAGGAATCGATGGCTCTAAGCGACCTCAATCCGGTCGAGCGCAACGAAGAAGGCATTGCCGCCGTACTCGGCATCCTCAAGCAGCGGCTCGGCGAGCGATTCCAGACCGGCCAGGCGATCCGCGCCCAGCACGCGCACACCACGACCTATATTCCGACGCAGGCGCCGGACGGCGTCGCCTTTGCCGAGACGACGGAGGAGGTGCAGGAGATCGTGCGCGCATGCGCGGCGCATCGCGTGCCGGTGATCGCCTTCGGCGTCGGCTCTTCGCTGGAAGGCCACACCAATGCGCCGGGCGGCGGCATCTCGCTCGATACGTCACGTATGAACCGCATCATTGCGGTCAATCCGCAGGACCTCGACTGCACCGTCGAGCCCGGCGTCACGCGCGAGGACCTCAACCGGCACCTGCGCGACACCGGCCTGTTCTTTCCGATCGACCCGGGCGCCAACGCCTCGCTCGGCGGCATGGCGGCGACACGAGCGTCGGGCACCAACGCGGTGCGCTACGGCACGATGCGCGAGAACGTCCTGTCGCTGACCGCGGTGATGGCCGACGGGGAAGCAGTGACGACCGGCAAGCGAGCCAAGAAAAGCTCGGCCGGCTATGATTTGACGCGGCTGCTGATCGGTTCGGAAGGCACGCTTGGCATCATCACACAGCTGACTTTGAAGCTGCAGGGCATTCCACAGGCGATTTCAGGCGGCGTCTGCCCGTTTCCCAGCGTCGAGGCGGCGTGCAACGCGGTGATCGCGACCATCCAGATGGGGATTCCGGTGGCGCGCATAGAATTGGTCAACGCGCTGCAGATGCGGGCGATGAAGACCTATTCGAAGCTAGACTATCCGGAGAGCCCCTGCCTGTTCGTCGAGTTCCACGGCAGCGATGCCGGCGTTGCCGAGCAGGCCGAGACCTTCGGCATGATCGCCGAGGAAAATGGCGGCGGCCCGTTCCTGTGGACCAGCGTCGCCGAAGAGCGGACAAAATTGTGGAAAGCCAGGCACGATGCCTATTGGTCGTCGCTGACGCTGCGGCCGGGCGCCAAGGGCCTCTCGACCGATGTCTGCGTGCCGATCTCGCGCTTTGCCGAATGTGTCACCGAGACCGAGGCGGATATCGCGGAGATGGGCCTGATCGCGCCGATCGTCGGTCATGCCGGCGACGGCAATTTCCATGTGCTGGTGCTGATGGACGTGGACGATCCGAAAGAGATCGCGCTGGCGGAAAAATTCGTGGCGCGGCTCAATATGAGGGCCATCGCCATGGACGGCACCTGCACTGGCGAGCATGGCATAGGGCAGGGCAAGATCGGCTTCCTGCGGCACGAACTTGGCCATGGCGTCGACATCATGCGCACGATCAAGCAGGCGCTCGATCCGCTGAACATCATGAACCCGGGCAAGATATTGCCGGGAAAGGACTGACATCAGGCCGCTGCCGCGCCCCGATTTGCCTCTTTATCGACACGCTGATGCGGGTAGAGTGCCACTGACTTTACTATCAACTGTCTAGGAGTTCATGCTCGCACGCCTGTTCGTGATCTTCGGTGGGCTTCTTGTGCTGGTGCTGTGTGCGGCGCTGGTGGTGCCGTACTTTGTCGACTGGACGGGTTACCGCGCCGATTTCGAGCGCGAGGCCAGTGCCGTCCTGGGCCGCAAGGTGACCGTGCGAGGCGATGCGACGGCAAGGCTGCTGCCGTTCCCCTCGGTGACCTTCTCGAACGTCGCCGTTGCCGGTGGCCCCAACGGCCAGCCGGCGATGACCGTCGAAACCTTTTCGATGGATGCAGAACTTGCGCCATTCCTGCGCGGCGAGGTGCTGATCTTCGACATGCGGCTGGTGCGGCCGAAGGCGACGATCGACATCGCCGCCGACGGCACGGTCGACTGGACGATACGGCCGTCCTCGCCCTTCGATCCCGGCCAGATCTCCATCGAGAAGCTGACGGTGACGGAAGGACAGATCGCGCTCAGCCACGCCGCAGGCGGGCGCAGCCATCTCATTTCCGAGATCAACTCGACGATCTCGGCCAAGTCGCTGGCCGGCCCCTGGCGGCTGGACGGCTCGCTGTTGCTGGACGGGTTGCGGACCACGATCGCCGCTTCCACCGGCAAGGCCGAACCGGACGGGCAAATGCGGCTCAGGCTCAAGGCCGAGCCGGACGCCTATCCGCTGGTCATCGAGACCGACGGCAATGTGGGCCTCGTCGAGGGCGCCGCCGTCTATTCGGGCCAGTTCAAAATATCGGGCGCAGACCGAACTGCGGCGCAGCTGCGCGGCACCGGCGGCGAGGCGCTGAAAGTCAGCGCCGGCAAACCGGACCCGGGCTTCAGGCTGAACGGCAAGTTTTCGCTCGACCACCAGAAGCTCGGCGTCGACGAATTCCGCTTCGAGACCGGGCCACGCGACAATCCCTACACAGCCGACGGCAAGGCTGCGGTCGACCTTGGGCTGAAGCCGCATTTCTCGATCGAGGCCAATGGCGCGCAGGTGCAGTTCGACGAGGCCGTGGGGGCGGCGGCCGGTGCCGGATTGACGCTGTCCGAGCGGGTGGCGGCGCTGGAGCAGGCGCTGCTCGATCTGCCGAAGCCGACCATACCGGGCACGGTCGAGGTGAAACTGCCGGCGGTGGTGGCAGGCGATACCACCGTTCGCGACGTGCACCTGTCCGCCGAGCCAGCCGAGGGCGGCTGGGCGGTAAAATCGCTGGCCGCCACGCTGCCCGGCCGCGCCAAGCTGGAAGCCAACGGCATGGTCAGCGTCGAGGACCATTTCGGTTTCACCGGATCGCTGCTTCTGGCGGTGGCGCAGCCCTCCGGCTTTGCCGCATGGCTGTCGAAGGACGTCGACGAGGCGATCCGCCGCTTGCCGGCCGCCGGCTTCAAGGCCAAGGTGGATTTGAGCGAGAAGCACCAGGCCTTCAGCGATCTCGAACTCATCCTAGGCAAGGCGAAGTTCTCCGGCCGCATCGATTCCAGCCAGCCCGACGACACAAGGCCATCGGTGCTGATGCAACTGGAAGGTGGCGAACTCGATGTCGATGGGCTCGCCGCCTTCGCCTCGATCTTCGTCAGCGACAAGGGCGCCAACCGCTTTTCCGACCGCGACCTCGATTTCCAGATCAAGGCCGGGCCGGTCAGCGCCGGCGGGTTGACCGCCGATAGCGTCGATACTGCGCTTAGATTGCGCGAGGGGCTGCTTGAGATCGATCGCCTGTCGGTCGGCGGACTTGCCGGCGCCTCGATCAGCGCCACCGGCCGGATCAAGGATTTCCCGGCGAGCCCGACCGGCAAGCTCGACGCCTCGGTGGTCGCCGTCGACCTCAAGCCGCTGATCGACGTCGCCGTCCGGCATTATCCGGATAATGCGGTGCTGAAGGGGCTGGCGGAGCGTGCTGCTGCCTATCCCGAGTTGTTCCAGGATGCGCGTATCGACGCGGTCACGAGTGCCGCAGACAATGGCGACGGTACGACCGGACTGGCAATGAGCGCACAGGGCAAGGCCGGTGGCTCGGCTTTTTCGGCGTCGTTGTCCGGCAAAGGGGCGCTCGACCGGCCTCTCGAAGCGCCGGTGACACTGACCTTCAACGCAAGGAATGCCGACGCCACCGCACTTCTGGCGCTTTACGGTCTGCCGGCACTGCCGCTCGGCATGCTCGGCGAGGCGACCACCGACGTCTCGGCCAAAGGCACGCTTGGCGGCGGCCTGGCGACACGCTTCAGCCTGGCCGGCAATGACTTCAAAGCTGGTTTCGACGGGACAATTGCCGACACGCCTCAAGGCGCGGCCGCCAAGGGCAAGGTCAGCCTTGAAACGGCCGACATCGAGCCATGGCTGATGACGACCGGCGTCGGCCTGCCCGGCATGGGCACCGGCATGTCGACGTCGCTTGCAGCCGATGCCGATTACGGCAATGGTCTCCTGGTGCTGAGCGGCCTCAGCGGCGCCGTCAACGAAGCGGCGGTTTCCGGTGACGTAAATATCGACATCCAAGAGGGGCTGCCGCATCTTGCCGGCGCGCTGTCGCTGGATGAGCTAGACCTCGATCCGATCGCGGTGATGCTGTTCGGCGACCAGGCCTTCCTTGTCAATGACAGGACCTGGCCGACGGCACCGTTCAGCCAGAAATCCAGTCTGCCATTTACCGCCGATCTCGATCTGACGGTGGCGTCGCTTGCCGCCGGTCCGCTTGCCACCGCCTATGACGCTGCGCTGTCGCTGCAGCTCGACCAGGAGGGCATCCGCGTTTCCGACCTCAAGGCAAAGTTCCTCGGCGGCGCGTTGAGTGGCCTGTTCGAGCTCAAGAACAATGACGGCACCGGGCTTTTCTCCGGTCAGATGAAACTCGCCGGCGCCGATCTGGCAGCCGTGCTGCCGGAGGCCGGCATCAGCGGAAGCGGCGAGTTCTCGACGGCGCTTTCGACCAGCGGCAAATCGGTCGACGCGATGGTTGCGGCGCTGTCCGGTTCCGGCACGGCAACGCTCAAGGGCATGACTATTGCCGGCTTCAATCCCGATGCCTTTGGCGCATTCATCGCCAAGGCCGATGCGATAGGGCGCGATATCGACGCGTCGAAGACTGCCGGCTTCGTGCCGCAGATCGCCGCGGCGGGCAGTTTTCCGGCGCAGGACACCGATATTGCCTTCACCATCGCCGGCGGCACGCTGAGGGCGCCGCCGGTCAAATTCGAAAGCCCGGGCGCGACGCTGTCCGCCGACATCACCGCCGATCTGAACACCAGCACCGTCGATGCCAAGGGCGAGGTCGCTTACCGGCCCGGCGACGAGGCGCTGGTCGGCTCCGAACCGATTTTGAATTTCAGCGTCGACGGGCCGTTTGGCGCCACCAAACGGCAGTTCGACAGCGAGCCGCTGGCACAGTTCCTGACCCAGCGTGCGCTGGAAAAGGAGCAGCAGCGGGTCGAAGCCATGCAAGCCGCACTGCTCGAGAAACAAAGGCTGCGGCGGGAGGTGCGCTACTACGCTGCGCTGCAAACCGAGCGTGAAAGAGCGGCGGAGGAACTGCGCAGACAACAGGAAGCAGCGCGGCTGAAGGCCGAGGCCGACGCCAAGGCAAAGGCCGAAGCCGAGGCTCAGGCCCAAGCCGAAGCCGAGGCGAGGGCGCAGGCTGAAGCCAAGGCGAAGGCTGAAGCGGACGCCAAGGCACAGGCGGATGCGGAGGCGAGGGCGCAGGCTGAGGCCAAAGCGAAGGCTGAAGCGGACGTCAAGGCAAAGGCCGAAGCTGAGGCGCAGGCCCAAGCCGAAGCGGAGGCCAGGGCGCAGGCTGAAGCCAAGGCGAAGGCGGATGCAGCGGCGAAGGCCGAAGCCGAGGCCAGGGCGAAAGCCGAGGCGGCTGCAAAGGCCGAAGCGGATGCCGAAGCCAAAGCCAAGGCGGCGCAACAGGCTGCCGAGGAAGCAGCGCAGGCCGAAGAACAGCAACGCCAGAGGGCGGAAGAGGCGTTGCGGATCGCCTCGGAAGAGAAGGCAAGGCTCGACGCCGAACGCAAGGCCGCGGCGGAGCGAGCGGAACGGGCGCCACCGGCCGCAAATAACGTGCCACCGCCAGTGCAGCCCCCGCCAAAGCTCAAGTTCGATCCCTCGTCGATCGACGATCTGCTAAAGTCGCTGAATGGCGGGTGACGGCGCATCCCTTATGTGTCGCGTCCAGCAAGCAAGCGCTTCAGCATCGGCTCGATCCGCCCGAGTTCGTCGAGATGAGCGGCTGACAGATCGGCGAGACTGTCGTCGGCGCGCTCGGTCAGCCGCAGCAGCACGCGGCGGTGGTCCTCCTCGTCGTGGTCCCTCGCGACGAGCCCGGCTTCGCAAAGACGGTTGACCAATTCCACTGCGCTGTGATGGCGGATGCGCAGGCGCTCCGCGAGGTCGCCAATGGTCACTGGCCCTCCGCCGGGAAACCCTTTGATTGCAAGCAGGGCCTGATGCTGGCGTGGTGTCAGGCCGGCTTCCTGCGCCTGGATCTGGCTGAATTCGAGAAAGCGGCGGATCAGGTAACGAAATTCGGACAGCCTCTGGTAGTCGGCCGGCCCGATCGTTGCGCCGCGCTTTTGTGGCTTCGAAGTGTCTGCCATCGATTCCTTTCCGACAAAGCCGCAAACGGGCCTTGAACATTTATATCGTGTTACGATACAGAGCGCACCAACATGGCTCGTGCCCGCCATCTTCGGTGGCACGGCCAGCGACCCATCCGCAAGTCGGCACGCCGCCAGAAAGCAAGGTTTGCAAATGAAGTCCGATCACGCCAACCCCGGCCATCTGCGCGATTTTACCACCGATGCCCGGGTGCTGCTCATTGCCGGCATAGCGGTGGTGGTTGCGACCGCGGGGTTGTTTGCCGGCATTGCCCTTTTGAAGCTGATCCGGCTTGCCACGAACATCGCCTATTTTGGCCAGTTCACGCTCGCCGACCTGAAACTGCAGGATACGCCGCTTGGCTATGCCTCGGTATTTGTTCCGGTCATCGGGGCACTGATCATCGGTGTGATGGCTCGCTTCGGAAGCGAAAAGATTCGCGGCCATGGCATTCCCGAAGCCATCGAGGCGATCCTGCTCGGACGCTCGCGGCTCGACGCCAAGGTGGCAATCCTGAAGCCGTTGTCGTCGGCGGTCTCGATCGGTACCGGCGGGCCATTCGGCGCGGAAGGGCCGATCATCATGACCGGCGGCGCCATCGGTTCGCTGATCGCGCAGATGCTGCCGGTCAGCGACAATGAACGCAAGACGCTGCTGGTGGCGGGTGCGGCGGCCGGCATGACTACCGTGTTCGGAACGCCGATCGCCGCCATCATGCTTGCGGTGGAATTGCTGCTCTTCGAATGGACGCCGCGCAGCTTCATTCCTGTGGCGGTCGCCTCGATCATTGCCGAGGTCGAGCGCACCATGCTGCATCTGCCGGGGCCGATCTTCCCGTTTCAGGGCGGCATGGAGGTTTCATTTCCCGGCCTTGCCGGCTGGGTGCTGGTCGGCATGGCAGCCGGGCTGCTATCGGGGTTGCTGACCCAGATGGTCTATGCCTGCGAGGACGGTTTCCAGAAGCTGCCCATCCACTGGATGTGGTGGCCGATGCTCGGCGGCCTGGTGGTCGGCATTGGCGGGCTGATCGAGCCGCAGGCGCTCGGCGTCGGCTATGACAATATCGCCGACATGCTGGATGGCCGCACGATAGCGACCGCCGCGCTCACCCTGTTGGTGGTGAAGGCGATCATCTGGTCGGTCGCACTCGGCTCGGGAACGTCGGGAGGTGTGCTGGCGCCGCTGCTGATCATCGGCGGGGCGATGGGCGCGGTCCTCGCCGGCTTCCTGCCGGCCGCGGATCCGGGCTGCTGGGCACTGCTGGCGATGGCGGCGACGATGGGCGGCACCATGCGTGCGCCGCTGACCGCCACCTTCTTTGCGGTCGAACTGACCGGCAACACCCATGTCCTGGTGCCGCTGATTGCGGCGACTGCCACCGCGCATGCGGTGACCGTGCTATTGATGAAGCGTTCGATCCTCACCGAAAAAATCGCAAGGCGAGGGCATCACATGGTTCGCGAATACCGTGTCGATCCGTTCGCCCTGACCAGGGTGCGCGAGGTGATGACCAGCGAGGTCGAAAGCGTGCCGGCGACGATGACGCTGCATGGCGCTGCAGCGTTCCTGACCACACCCGAGACGCGGCATCCGAGCTTTCCGGTCGTCGATGAAGAAGGCCACGTGCTCGGCGTCATCGACCCGCCGGCGATCCTGCGCTGGAGACGCGCCGGCAAGCACCGCACGACGCCGCTTGGCGAACTGCTGGCCGGCAGCAAGGTCACGCTGGCCTATCCGGATGAGTATCTCGAGGGCCTCTCCGACAAGCTGCTGATGGCGAACGTGTCCCATTTGCCGGTCGTCACGCGAGAAAATGCCCGGCTGGTGGGCTATGTCGGCTGGAAGGACCTGATGCGCGTCAGATCGAAGAAACAGGCCGAAGAACGCGACCGCTCGGCTTTGCTGGGCTTCGGCACGCGGCGCAGGAAACAGGATAGCGTTGCCTGAAGGCTACAACTTGCCGCGCTTGGCCCAATCCAGCACATAGAGCCGGAGCGCCGAGGAGAGATTGGCATCCCGCGGGCGGCTCTCGTCGATTTCGGCGACAAGGGCGGCGAGCGTCAGTTTTCGCACGGCCGCGATGGCGACCAGGTCGTCGTAAAAAGGCTTTTCGAGCGAATAGCTGGTGCGGTGGCCGCGAATGGTGACCGAGCGCTTTTCCACCGGGCTCACGAGACGATCCTACTCACACTTCAAGCATCGGATTTGTCCGAATCGCCCGAATTTTCGCGGCGATGGCCGGCGACGAATTTATCGGCCTTGTCGGCGATCAGGCGGTCGCGATCCCGGCTGGGTTTGGAACGGCCATGCAGCGCCCGGTTCTGTTCGGCCAGGCGCTCCTTCTCGGCTCGCGCCTTCTGCTTGCGTGCCTGACGGAGATTGACGATCTCGGCCATGTCACGCCGCCCGTCGGGTCACTTCTTGCGGAAGGCGTCAAGCGACACCACGTCGGCGCCCTTGGCGCCGGCGTCGGCCGCGGCAGGCTTCTTTTCCGCCTCGGCGGTTTTCTTCTTCGTCTCGGGCTTTTTCTCGGCGACGATGGCCAGCGGTTCGGGAGCAGGCTTGGCCTTTGTCTCCTGTTCAGCCGGGGTATCCGTCTTGACGTCGAATTCGAGCTCGAAGTTGACGGACGGGTCGTAAAAGCCGCGCACGGCCGAGAACGGGATTTCCAGTTTTTCCGGCACGTCGGAAAACGACAGCCCGACCTCAAAGCCGGTGTCGCTCACCTTCAGGTCCCAATACTGGAACTGGATGACGATGGTCATCTGTTCGGGATAGCGCTCGCGCAGCCGCGACGACACGCGCACGCCCGGCGCGCCGGTGAGAAAGGTGATGAAGAAATGATGGTTGCCCGGGAGACCGGTGCGCGCGACCTCGGCCAGGACCTTGCGCATGACGCCGCGCAACGCCTCCTGGGCCAGAATGTCGTAGCGGATGTGGTCGTCGGCCATGTGGCTGTCGGGTTCCGTTGAATCGTCCTGATAGCTGTAATCAAGCTTGAGCGCGGCGTAAACCGGATATAGATCGCCGGCGTGCGGAAGCGAAGCCAATTGGCGACGATTTGATCGTCAAACGGCTTTGATCGTCAAGCGCTGGCCAGCGCGCCCTGTTTGCTCGCCCGGGCCACAGGCTGCCGCTTGCCGAAGGCGCGCAGGAAGGTGCGCACGCCATTTGTCGCCGACTGCACCACCTCGTCCTCGGTCGGTGTGCCGCCGAGCATGAACGTCGTCTGCAACTCGGCATTGGCAAGCGCCATGAACTGGCGCGCTGCGACATCGGGATCGTCGATACCAAGGAAGCCGGCATGAGCGAGGCGGGCGAAGCGGGCGGCGATCGCTGGCCATGTCCTGCCCGGTCCTTCTTCGCGCCATTCGGCGAACAACTCGGGATAGCGCCCGCCCTCGGTCTGGATCAGCTTGCGCAGGAATTTGCCGTCGCGGTTGCAGATGCAGTTGTGATTCATCCGCACAGCAAAGGCGATGAGGTCGGCCTCGAGATCCTTCGGCTGATCGGGAAAAGTGGAAATCGTGGCAAAGATGCCGGCATTGCAACGTTCGGTGAGGTCGCGGACGATGGCAACGAAGAGTTTTTCCTTGTCGCCGTGATGATTGTAGATGGTCTGGCGGGAGACGCCGGCCTCGGCGGCAATCATGTCGATATTGGCACCGGCAAAGCTTTCGCGGCAGAAGACCGAGGCGGCGGCATCGACAATCGACATGCGCTTGGCCTCGTGGCCTCGCGGCGGGAAAATGTCAGGAGAGACGTTGGCCTTCATGCAAAACTATATAGAGGTGGTTGACGAATTAGACAAGCCTGTCTAAATTTGTGGACTTGCACGAAGGGGGTTTCGTTCCGCAGAAGAGTCGGAACTCCACGGGATGGAACGTCCTAGGGTTACACGCCGGTCCTCGGCGGCAACCAGAATTCGAAAGAGCCTGCTATCATGAACGCCAAATTCCTCCGCATTGCGGTCGTGCTCGGCCTATTGTCCGCGATCGGCCCGTTTGCCATCGACATGTATCTTCCGGCCCTGCCTTCAATCGGTGAGGATCTGCATGCCGGCACTGCCGCGGTGCAGATGAGCCTGCTGATCTTCTTTCTTTCCATGGGCTTCGGCCAGATCGTCGTCGGACCGATCTCCGACATGGTCGGCCGCAAGCTGCCACTCTACGGCGGCCTGGCGCTGTTCATGGTCGGCGGCGTCGGCTCGGCGCTGGCTCCCTCGATCGAATGGCTGATCGCCTTCCGCTTCCTGCAAGGGCTCGGCGCCAGCGCCGGCATGGCCGTGCCGCGCGCGATCGTGCGCGACCTGCATACCGGCACCGAGGCCGCCAAGCTGATGTCGCTGCTGATGCTTGTGTTTTCGGTGTCGCCGATCCTGGCACCGCTGACCGGTAGCCAGATCATCGAGAATTTCGGCTGGCGCGCCGTGTTCTGGACGGTGACGGGCGCGGCCGTGCTCGCCACCATCCTGCTGGCGACCTCGCTCAAGGAGACACGGCCGGTCGAGGAGCGCGCCGGTTCGTCCTTCGGGACGGCACTTTCCGGCTACCGCTTCCTGATGGGCGACCGCAACTTCCTTGGCCTGACGGCCATCGCCGGCTTCGGCATTGCGAGCTTCTTCGTCTATCTGTCGAGCTCGTCCTTCATCCTGATCGATCATTACGGGCTGTCGCCTTCAGTCTACAGCGTGTTCTTCTCGATCAATGCGGTTGCCTTCATCGGCATGTCGCAGCTGACCGGGTTGCTGTCGGAGCGGTTCGGGCTGCAGCGCGTGGTGCGCGTCGCGGTGACCGGCTATGCGACGACGATGGTGGTGCTGTTCGCGGTGATGGCATCGGGTGTCGACCGGCTCGACGTGATGGCGGCGCTGCTGTTCATCGGCTACGGCTTTCTCGGCCTGGTCATCCCGACGACGTCGGTGCTGGCCATGGAAGAGCATGGCGAGATCGCCGGTACCGCGTCGGCGCTGATGGGCACGCTGCACTTCGCCATCGGCGCGGTCGCCATGGGCGTCGCCGGCGTGTTTTTCGACGGCACGCCGCTGCCGATGGTGGCGGGCATCACGCTCTGCGCGGCGATCTCCTTCACACTGGCCAAAATAACGCTCGGCCGCAGCCGGGACGTCGCGGAAGCGCCGGCGGAGTAAACTTCGCCTATCGAGACAAAAAGGCCGGGCGATGTTCCCGGCCTTTTCACGTTTGCGGTCCCGGTTCAAAGCAGCCTATGCCTATATGACGGGTTCAGGACATGCAGCTTCGACATCTCAAGACCTTCGTGGCGGTCGCTACCACCTTGAACATCACGCGCGCCTCCGAGCGGGTTCATCTTGCCCAATCGAGCGTGACCGAACAGATCCAGGCGCTGGAAAGCGATCTAGGCACGTCGCTGTGCGACAGATCACGGCGTGGCTTGAAGCTGACGGCGGCGGGACAACGCCTGCTGGACTACGCAAACGATCTCCTCGACCTCGCGGACGAAGCCCGTTCCGCAGTCGCCGACGCGAGCGGCACGGTTGCCGGTCGCCTGACTGTCGGCGGCCTGGAGACGCTTTGCTCGACACGCTTGCCAGCTCTGCTGGCGGAATTCCATCGGCGCCATCCCGATGTGGAACTGAACCTCAGGGCGGACGAGAGCAGTGGGTTGCGTGCCGGCGTGACAAGCCGGGCGCTGGACGTATCTTTCCATTTCGGAGCCGTCCCGGCGGCGGCGCCGGAGCTGCGAAGCGAGCAAGTGGCAGTGGAAGAGTTCGTCACCATAATGCCGGCAAATCACCGGTTGGCCGGATATTCTGCCATAACGCCCGACGATCTGGCCGACGAGGCCTTCCTCGTCACCCAGCCCGGTTGCGTCTATAGGCGGATGTTCGACGAAGCGTTCGCAGCGACGCTGCCCGACGGTCCGAGGCTGGTTGGCGAGTTCGCCAGCATGGGTGCGATACGGGGCCTTGTCGCAGCCGGTCTTGGCTGCGCGCTGGTTCCGCGTCTCGTGGCTTCCGCGGCTGACGCCAATCTCGTCGTGCTGCCCTGGGTCGGAAGCAGTCCGGTGACGCCGGTCACCATGGTATGGCGCCACCGGCGCATTCAAGCGCCGGTCTTGCGGCTGTTCCTCGCAATGGTCCGCGAAATCTGGCCATCACTAGACCAGCCGCTGGCCACCATCGACATGAAGCACGGTTCCGGTGATGAAGCCGTTGTGCATGAGGGACGTGATGGCCTGGGCAATGTCGGCTGCCTGGCCGATCCGGCCGACGAGCAGACGCTTTGCCATGGCCTCCAGCGCGGCCGCCTTTCCGCTGCCGACGACGGCATCCCAAATCGGCGTGTCGACCCAGCCCGGCGAGACGACGTTGACGCGGATCGGCGCCAGTTCGACGGCAAGCGCGTAGGCGAGTGAGCCAAGTGCCCCATTGACGGCTGCCACCACCGAGCCTTTCGCCGCTGGACGATAGGCGGCGATGCCTGAGGTCAGCGTGATCGATCCCCTGGGCGTCAGACGAGGCGCGCCATGCTTGGCAAGAAGAAGCGGTCCGACGACTTTGGAATCCATCACTTTCCGCGCCACCGAGATATCCATCTCGGGAAGCAACACATAGACACCGGTAACGTCGGCGGCGGTCGAGACGATGTGGTCGAGCGTGCCGACATCCTGGAACAGGCGCTGGACCTCGTCCTCGCTTGTGACGTCGGCTGCGATCGTCCTCAGCCCTTCCGGGTGAGGCAAGCGCTGCCGTGCGGCCGACAACCGGTCCTCGGAGCGGCCGACGATCGTAACCTCGGCGCCGGCGGCAAGCTGCTGTTCGGCCAGCGACAGCCCCATGCCGGAACTGCCGCCAACGATCAGGATGCGTTCGTGTTTCGGTGTGGTTTCCTGGTTCATCTTATCTCTCCATGAGGCAGCTCGCCGGGCATGACCACACGCGGCGAGAAACTGAGGCCTTGTCCCGCAAAGGCGTGGAAGAAGGGAAACGGGAAGAAACGAATGCTGCCATCGGAGGTTCCGATGATGGGAGGCCCTTGGGCTTTCGCAAAACCGTCGCTTGCGGCGCTTCGCTACGACGCTGTCTCGGAGAGGACGAACCGCAGCCGCGTTTCGACGGGCGCCAAGGGCAGCGGCACCAGCTCGTAGCCTAGTTCCGTGTAAACGGCGACGAGTGCGTGAAAGGTGCGTTCAGCCTCGTCCATCGTTTGCTTGCGCTCGTTGTCCTGCCGAAAGATTTCTGGCCATGGCGGCGCGACGAAGACGCGCCTGGCATAGCGGAAGCGTCGGGCGGCATTCGTGGCGTGATCGGGAACCGGCACCCCGGTCAGGCGCAGATAGCCAAGAGTGTCCGGCACGCCGCGATCGAAGAAGACCAGGCCGGATTGCTCGCCCGCGATCCGGTAGGAGCGCAACTCCCAAGACAGCATCAACTCGGCGAACAGAGCCGCCAGGGCAGGGCCTTGCCGCCTATCGCCAATTGGTCGTGAATGATGCTGCGCCCGGCTTCGCCCGAGGTTGCGAGGCCTGCCACCTTAAGAGTCGATCAATGTTGTCTTGCCTGAGCCCGGACCGCCGGTCAGCACGAAAAACCGATTGGAATCGTTTCGCATTTCTGATCCATGGATTGGATGGGGGAAGTATGAAGACAGGGATTTTTTGGACCCGTCAGGGCACATGAAAGCCCGGCCGGCGGGGCCTGCTTCTGCATATGTCGAGAGGGAGAAATGGAGGTTTCTGTTGCCAGGTACCTCCGAACCCCGCCTAGAAGTGCGAACCACTAGGGCTTGAATTGAAGCTATCGCACCGCTTACGCGGCGAGACGTGCTTCCGCATAGTTGTCGTTGGCAACTATAAGTTTAGCCCGATAACGGTGGTACAATGCCGGGCAAAAGTACGATCTTTACACCTTCGTCGATCCTATTTCGCCCCCAGCAAAAGCCGCTCCTGAGCAGCGGTTTTTGGTGGAGGCGCCGGGTACCGCCCCCGGGTCCGAACGGCTTATTTCATCGCCTGTTTATCGCCATAGTCGGTCGAGCCGACAAAGCGAATATAGGGACTGGCGGTGGAAAATGAAAGGCCGGAATGCCACTTTCGTCCGTGCCAAAGTGGATCATCAAGGGGTTGACTTGCAGCCGGTCTCAACCGAAGCTTTGTGGCGGTGAGGAGACCTAGCGCATACTTGCGGCAGCGCGCCACAATCCTCATCGACCGGATCCCGTGGCGCCGACGAGGGGAAATTCGATGGCCGATTATCTCGCAGACGTAAAGAAATATGATGCGGCGGCCGATGCCGACGCGGTCGCCAAGATCGTCAAGCATCTGGGCATCGCGCTCAGGAACCGCGATTCCTCGCTGGTGTCCTGCACCGACCCGGAGGAACTGAAGCGCGTCAGGAACAGCTGGGTCGCCGGCAAGCTCGGCGTCACCGACGGTGCCAAGGCGGATGCGGCTATCGAAAAGACCTGCAAGGCTATGGCGGCCGACAACAGCAAGAGCCGGGTGACATTCTATTACCTCGTCGCCAAGGATCTGGGCATGCTCGGCTCGCTCTGAGCAACCTCGCCGCCGGTGCTGGTGAGGCTTCTGCTGGAATCGTCTCGCTTTGCTGTGTTCGGCCGACGGTCATTCGGCTATGATGGCTGACAACCCGAATCGGACCGGAGCCGATGCGCCAGTATCTCGACCTTCTGAAGCATGTGCTGGAAAACGGCGCTGATCGCGGCGACCGCACCGGCACCGGAACGCGCTCGGTATTCGGCTACCAGATGCGCTTCGACCTGGCCCGCGGCTTTCCGGTCACCACCACCAAGAAGCTGCACCTGAAGTCGATTATCCACGAGCTTTTGTGGTTCCTGGCCGGCGACACCAACATCAAATATCTCAACGATCACGGCGTCTCGATCTGGGATGAGTGGGCCGACGAGAACGGCGATCTCGGCCCGGTCTATGGCAAACAATGGCGGTCGTGGCCGGACGGCCATGGCGGCGCCATCGACCAGATTGCGAATCTTCTGAAGGAGATACGCAAAAATCCTAATTCGCGGCGGCTGATCGTTTCGGCGTGGAACCCGGCCGAGGTGGAGGCCATGGCCTTGCCGCCCTGCCACTGCCTGTTCCAGTTCTATGTTTCGGAAGGCAAGCTTTCCTGCCAGCTCTACCAGCGTTCGGGCGATATCTTTCTCGGTGTGCCGTTCAACATCGCTTCCTATGCGTTGCTGACGCTGATGGTGGCGCAGGTGACCGGATTGAAACCCGGCGATTTCATCCACACGCTCGGCGACGCGCATCTTTACTCGAACCATTTCGAGCAGGCGCGCGAACAATTGCGGCGCACGCCCAAGGCGTTGCCGACGCTGTGGATCAATCCCGAGGTGAAGGATCTCTTTGCCTTCCGCTTCGAGGATTTCCGGCTCGAGAACTATTTCGCCGACGCGACGATCAAGGCGCCGATCGCGGTCTAGCACCATAGCTGACCGTGCATATCGACATTGCCTACTGCGGCTGCGCCCTCGGGCGTTGTCAGCATCCATCTTGATTGGCCGACGTCGACTTGACGGGCAATCCCTGGTCGCTGATTTTCATGTGAATATTTCCTTCGGCCTCGGTACCGCTGTATCCAACGAAGATTATCGCAGGCCGGGAAAACCTCAGCTCAGAATGCCGTCGGCGGTAAAGAGCCTTTCCTTGTTATGTTCACATGGATATATCGATGGACGGCTTCGGGCGTTCTGAGACGAGGAGAGTTTCATGCTGGCGCGCAAAGGTTCGACGACGATTGCCATCGCGGGTCTCGCCGCCATGCTGATGGCCGCGGTGCCGGCGGCCCATGCCGATGACAAGGTGGTCGTGTTTGCCGCGGCGAGCCTGAAGGATGGGCTCGATGCCGTCAACAAGGCCTGCGAGGCCGATGTCGGCGAGGCGGCGACCATTTCCTACGCGGCGAGCTCGGCGCTGGCCAGGCAGATTGAAAGCGGCGCGCCGGCAGACCTGTTCATCTCGGCCGATCTCGACTGGATGAAATATCTTGCCGACAGGAAGCTGACCAAGCCCGGCACCGAAGTGAAATTGCTCGGTAACCAGATCGTGCTGGTTGCGCCGCGGGATTCCAAGGTTGAAACCAGGATCGAAAAGGGTTTCGATCTTGCCAAGCTCGTCGGTGACGGCAAACTTGCCATGGGCGATGTCAAAGCTGTGCCGGCAGGCAAATACGGCAAGGCAGCCCTCGAATCGCTCGGTGCCTGGTCTTCGGTCGAAGGCAAGGTGGCGCAGGCCGAGAATGTCCGCGCCGCTCTAAAACTGGTATCGACCGGCGAGGCAGCACTCGGCATCGTCTACGCCACGGATGCGCATGCGGAGCCTGGCGTCAAGGTGGTCGGCACTTTCCCCGCGGGTACCCATCCGCCGATCATCTATCCGGTCGCCCAGCTTGCCGATTCGAAGAGCAGGGATACCCCGGCATTCCTGAAATGCCTGCAATCCGCCAAGGCTGGCGAACTCTTCAAGGCGCAAGGTTTTACAATCCTCGCGCCGAGCAACTGACGTACGGCACCGCACATGAACTGGCTGCTGGATCTCGCTCCCGACGAATGGAATGCGGTCCGGCTGTCGATCAAGGTGGCGACCGTGGCGATGATTGCCAGCCTGCCGCCGGGCATTCTGATCGCTCTTGTGCTTGCCCGCGGCCAGTTCTGGGGCAAGACGCTGCTCAATGGTCTGGTGCATCTGCCGCTGATCCTGCCGCCGGTGGTGACCGGCTATTTGCTGCTTTTGACTTTCGGCAAACGTGGTCCGGCCGGCGCTTTCCTGGCCGAACATTTCGGCATCGTTTTTTCCTTCCGCTGGACTGGCGCCGCGCTCGCCTGCGGCGTGATGGGCTTTCCGCTGATGGTGCGGGCCATCCGGCTGTCTATCGAGGCCGTCGACCGCAAAATCGAGGCGGCCGCCGGCACGCTCGGCGCCAATCCGCTATGGGTATTCGGCACGATCACGCTGCCGCTTATCCTGCCCGGCCTGATTGCCGGTGCGATCCTCTCCTTCGCCAAGGCGATGGGCGAATTCGGCGCGACGATCACCTTTGTCTCCAACATTCCGAACGAGACGCAGACGCTACCGTCGGCGATCTACACTTTCACGCAGGTTCCCGGCGGCGACGCCGGCGCGCTCAGGCTGACGCTGATCTCGATCGTCATCTCGATGGCGGCACTTGTTGCCTCGGAAGTGCTGGCGCGGCGCGTCGGCCGGCGGATGGACATCGAATGACGGTTCAGGTCGACATCAGCCACCGGCTTGGCGATTTCACCGTCAATGCCCGCTTCGAAAGCGCCGGGCGGCTGACTGCGCTGTTCGGGCCTTCCGGCTCCGGAAAGACGACGCTGATCAATTTGATTGCCGGGCTGATCCGCCCCGACAAAGGTCGTATCGCGGCAGAGGGCCGCGTGCTGGTCGATAGCGATGCCGGTCTGTTCGTGCCGAAGCACAAACGGCGGATCGGTATGGTGTTCCAGGATGCGCGGCTGTTTCCGCATATGAGCGTGGCGAGCAATCTGCGCTATGGCCGCTGGTTCACGCCGGCTGCCGAGCGTTACGCGGATATCAATGGCGTGGTCGAACTGCTCGGGATCGGCCATTTGCTCGACCGGCGGCCGGCAAAACTCTCCGGTGGCGAGAAGCAGCGTGTGGCAATCGGCAGGGCGCTGCTTGCCAGTCCGAAATTGCTGCTGATGGACGAGCCGCTGGCTTCGCTCGACGAGGGGCGCAAGGCCGAGATCTTGCCTTATATCGAGCGGCTGCGCGACGAGACGAAAATCCCGATCGTCTATGTCAGCCACTCGATCGCCGAAGTGGCGCGGCTGGCGAGCGACGTCGTGGTGCTGATGCAAGGAAAGGTCGCCGCTTCCGGTCCGACCGGAGCGATCATGCAGCGTCTGGATCTATTGCCGGCCGAAGAGCGCGGCGAGGGCGGTGCCGTGCTGGATACCGCGGTTCTGCGCCACGACGAAGCCTTTGGCATGACGGTGCTAGGCTCATTGGCGGGCGAGATCCGGGTGCCGCTTCTGGCAACGCCAGTCGGTGCGCCGGTGCGCGTCCGCATCCGTGCCCGCGACGTGATGATCGCCACCGAGCAGCCGGTTGGCCTCAGCGCGCTCAACATATTGCCGGGCACGATCGTGGCAATAGAGCCGGGCGAAGGGCCTACGGTCGAGATTGGCCTCGAATGCAATGGCGCAACCGTGCTTGCCCGCATCACCGAACAGTCGCGGCAGACACTGGGGCTTCGGCTTGGTCGACAGGTCTTCGGCGTGGTCAAGACGGTGAGCTTCGACCGGGCGAATACCGGCGCCGGCCTGCCCGCCGAGGCGGATGAGTGAACGGCCGATGATTCGCTATATCGTTTTGGAATAGCGGTATCGCTGCAGAACTTGTAGAATAGCGTCACCGCGGAGGAGCAAATGCCGTCGCTGAGTTTGCGGATAAATCTCGATCCAGATGGCCGCATCGGACCGGGCAAGATCGAGCTTCTGGAACAGATCGCCGCCTTCGGCTCGATTTCGGCCGCGGCACGCGGCATGGAGATGTCCTACAAGCACGCCTGGGATCTGGTCGAAGACATGAACCGCGTGTTCGGCAAGCCGCTGGTTGCGGCACAGACGGGCGGCAAAAAAGGCGGTGGCGCCCAGTTGACGTCGGTCGGGCTTGCTGTGGTCAGCCGCTTCCGCGCGATCGAGCGGGCTGCGTCTTCAGCAGCGGCGGCGCATATGGAGGCGCTGCAGGCCGAGATCGACGCAGCGTGACGCCGGCGGAATTCATGCCGCGTGTGATCCCTGTTACTTCTTAGGCTCGCCCGGCTTGCGCAGCAGATAGGTGTCCATGATCCAGCCTTTTTTCCGGCGGGCCTGCTCACGGGTGCTCACGATCTTGTCGCCGACGTCGCCAATCCGGCCCGAGATGACGATCTCGTCGGGCGTCCCGAGATAGGCGCCCCAGTGGACGGTGACGTCGTTGTCGTCCAGCGTGTTGAAGGCGCATTTGCCGTCCAGCATGACGATGGTGCTGCCGGCGTTTTCGGGCAGACCTTCCTCGGCGAGCCGGCGGCCGGTGGTGATCAAAATGGCGTCGCCGATCCGGTTCAATGCCATTTTGTGGCTGGCTGCGAGTGCCTGGATGGCGGTGATGCCAGGGATGACCTCCAGCTCGAACGCTACACTGCCTCTGAGGCGCACGCGGTCGAGGATGCGCAGCGCACTGTCGTAGAGCGACGGATCGCCCCAGATCAGGAAGGCGCCGCAGCCATCTTCAGGGAGTTCATCGCGGATCAGGCCTTCGTAGATCGCGGCGATCGCCTCGTGCCAGTCGTCGACGGTCGAGCGGTAGGAAGGCGCCGGCTCGGCGCGCACCGGCACCTCGAATTCGACACGGCGCGAGTTCGGATTAATGACGAAGCGGTCGCAGATCTGGCGGCGCAATTCGGAGAGATCGTTCTTCTTGGCGCCCTTGTCGGGAATGAACAGCACGTCGGCCCGATTGAGACCGTTAATGGCCTGGACCGTCATGTGCTCCGGATTGCCGGCGCCGATGCCGATGACGAGAAGCTTGCGCATGGGCGAACTCCTGCCCGATCGGGACCGGCGTGTCTAGACCGACACGACATGCCGGCAGGCGCCGGCGCATTTGCCGAAAGGCTTTGAAACGCCACATTGAACAGCTAGAGTCATATTGGCATCTCGCCGGGGGAGCTTCCATGTTCCGTTACGTCCTGACCGCAGCCTTGGCGCTCTCGGCTACGCCTGCGCTCGCCAATGATTCGGTCGCCGAACTCGGCACCGGTGGGCTGATCCTTTCGCGCAGCGATGCGGTGGCGATGGAAAGCGAGGATCTCTACATCTCGCCGGAAAAAGTGACGGTCGATTACGTCTTCCGCAACAACACCGACAAGAATGTCGATGCGATCGTCGCCTTTCCGATGCCCGACATCGAAGGCGACCCCGAAGAAATACCGGCGATTCCGGAGGCGCAGAGCGACAATTTCCTCGGCTTCGAAGTGACGATCGACGGGGTGCCGGCAAAGCCGCAGCTCGAGCAGAAGGTGTTCGCGCTCGGCATCGACATCGGCGCTGACCTGAAGGCGCAGGGCGTGCCGTTCTATCCGTTCGGCGATGCGGCCAAGGCAGCGCTGGCAAAGCTGCCGCAAGCGGTCGCCGACGACTGGGTCAACCGCGGCATCATCATCGAGGACACTGCCGATGACGGTTCGGGCATGAAGACCGTCTATACGCCGTTCTGGCAATTGCGCTCGACCTATTGGTGGCGCTCGACGTTTCCGGCCAACAAGGCGGTCCATGTCTCGCATCGCTACAAGCCGAGCGTCGGCGGCACCTCCTCGGTCAGCTTCTTCTATGATGGCCAGTTCCAGGGCCAGTATGCCGCCTACAAGACCCGCTACTGCATGGACGATGCCTTCGAAAACGCCGTGCGCAAGGCAGCCAAGGACGATCCCGACGGCTACCCTAAATATTTCGAGAACCGCATCGCCTATATCCTGACCACCGGCGGCAACTGGGCGTCGGGAAACATCGGCACGTTCAAGCTGACCGTCGACAAGGGCGATCCGAAGAACCTGGTCTCGTTTTGCGGCGAAAACGTCAGGAAGATCGGACCGACGACGTTCGAGATGAAGGCGCAGAACTTCTACCCCGAGCACGACATCGACATATTGCTGCTGGAGCCATCCGATGGCGGAAACGGCGGCTGATGGACCTCGCGATTTATGTCGCCATCGCCGAGAACGGCGTGATCGGGCGCGAGGGTGGGTTGCCGTGGCGGCTGTCCACCGATCTCAAGCGGTTCAAAGCCGATACGATGGGCAAGCCCATCATCATGGGCCGCAAGACCTATGAAGGCATCGGCCGCCCATTGCCGGGCAGGCTCAACATCGTGGTGACACGAGACAGGGCATGGCGCGCCGAGGGCGTCGAAGTCGCGCACTCGATCGAGGACGCAATCGCGCTGGCGACGGTGCGCGGGCGCTGCATGGCCGGCGCCGACGAGATCTGCGTCATCGGCGGCGGCGAGATCTACGCTCAGGCGCTGCCGTTGGCCGATCGGCTACACGTGACCCATGTTCTGGCCGCGGTCGACGGCGATGCCCATTTCCCGCCGATCGATCCGGCGCTGTGGCGGATCGTCCGCTCGCAGGAGGTGGAGGCTGGCGAAAAGGACAGCCATGCGACACGCTATTCGGTTTACGAGCGGCGCCGCGACGTGCATTGAAGGCGACAAAGGGGTCGCGACAGGTCTAGATGGACCCAAAAGGCGGACAGTGGCGGCAGCCGATCGCGTTGAAAGCGTGCCGCTGCATCCCTATAGAATAATAATATTGGATTTTGCGCCGGTGAGCCGGCGCTTGAGGGAATTCCAAGCGAAAGGACATTCATGCCCTGGAACGACAAGAGCGGCGGCGGCGGCCCGTGGGGCGGCGGCAACAATCAGGGGCCTTGGGGTCAGGGACCAAAAGGACCCAGCGGCCCGCAGGGCTCGCCTCCCGATCTCGAGGATATCATCCGGCGCGGGCAGGACAGGTTGCGGCGCGCGCTGCCGGGCGGCGGTGGCGCGAGCCCTGCCGTGTTCGGGCTGATTGCCGCGGCGCTGGTGGTGCTATGGGCGTTCAAGGCGGTCTACACCGTGCAGCCCGACGAAGTTGCGGTGGAACTCAGGTTCGGCAAGCCGAAGGCGGAGCTGTCGCAGCCTGGCCTGCATTTCCATTGGTGGCCCATCGAAACGGTCGAGACCGCCAACATCGCCGAGCAGCTTGTCAGTATCGGCGGCGGCAGTTCCAGCGGCAATGGCCTGATGCTTTCCGGCGACCAGAACATCGTCAATGTGCAGTTCTCTGTGGCCTATCAGGTCTCCGACCCTAAGGCCTATCTGTTCGACGTGTCCGACCCGGACGGCATGCTGCAGCAGGTCGCCGAAAGCGCGATGCGCGAAGCGGTCGGCCGGCGCCCGGCGCAAGACATTTTCCGCGACGACCGGCAAGGCATCGCGGCGTCGGTGCGTGAGATCATCCAGACCACGCTGGACGGTTACAAGGCCGGCCTCAACGTCAACGCCATTTCGATCGAGGACGCCGCGCCACCGCGCGAGGTGGCAGACGCGTTCGACGAGGTGCAGCGCGCCGAGCAGGACGAGGACAAGTTCGTCGAGCAGGCCAATCAGTATTCCAATCAGAAACTCGGCCAGGCACGCGGTGCGGCCGCACAGATCCGCGAAGACGCGGCCGCCTACAAAAACCGGGTCGTGCAGGAGGCCGAAGGCGAGGCGCAGCGCTTCATCTCGGTTTATGACGAATATGCCAAGGCGCCGGAGGTGACGCGCAAGCGACTCTACCTGGAAACGATGGAGAGGGTGCTGAAGGATTCGAGCAAGGTCATCGTCGAGCAAGGCAACGGGCAAGGGGTCGTTCCCTACCTGCCGCTGCCGGCATTGCAGCAGAAGGCGCCGGCACCGGCCACCGGAGGAAACCAGTGATGGCCAACCGTCTTCCCGTCATTGCGGTCATCGCCGCGGTCATCCTGTTCCTGCTCTATTCGTCGGTCTTCGTCGTCAATGCGCGCCAGCAGGCGCTGGTGCTCAGGTTCGGCGAAATCGTCGACGTCAAGAACCAGCCGGGCATCTATTTCAAGGCGCCATTCTCCTTCTTCGATGCCGACACCGTCCAGCTGATCGAAAACAGGGTCCTGCGCTTCGACCTCGACAACATCCGCGTCCAGGTTTCGGGCGGCAAGTTCTATGAAGTCGATGCCTTTATCGCCTATCGTATCTCGGATCCGCGCGTGTTCCGCGCCGCGGTGTCCGGCCAGATCGAACTGGCCGAGGCCCGGCTTAGGACGCGTCTCGACGCCGCCTTGCGCCGCGTCTATGGCCTGCGAGACTTCGAGGCGGCGCTCTCGGAAGAGCGCGCGGTGATGATGCGCGAGGTGCGCGATCAGCTGAGGCCCGATGCCACCTCGCTTGGCCTGCAGATCGAGGATGTCCGCATCCGCCGCACCGATCTCACGGCCGAAGTCTCGCAGCAGACCTTCGACCGCATGAAGGCCGAACGTCTCGCCGAAGCCGAGCGGCTGAGAGCGCGCGGCAACGAGGCAGCGCAGCGGATCAGGGCTCGCGCCGACCGCGAAGTGGTCGAAATCGTCGCCGAAGCGCAAAAAGAGTCTGAAATCCTGCGGGGTGAAGGTGAAGCCCAGCGCAGTGCCACGTTTGCCGGGGCCTATCTGCGCGATCCGGCCTTCTTCGATTTCTATCGGTCGATGAATGCCTATGGCACGGCGCTGAACAGCGCCGGAACGACGATGGTGCTGTCGCCGAATTCCGAGTTCTTCCGCTTCTTCCGCGACCCGAACAGCAAGGAAACGCCTGTGGCACCGGCGGCACCAGCGCCAGCACCTGCCGCTCCCGCCGCACCGGCGGCACAGCCAGGCACCGGCCAGTAGGGCCGGTGCAGGGGCGCCGGCGTAACGGAGGATTTATCCTCTGGCGGTAGCCATAGCCGCAAACGTGCCTTATTTCTTGCCAACATGACGCGGACCGGCATTTTTGCCGAAGCGGTTTTTTTCAGAACACCCGGAGGCCTTTCGATGACATCCACCACCCTTCTGCGTGCAGCGAGGCGGACGTTCATCGCCGGGGCCGCTGCGCTTCTGGTCGGCGCCGTTGCCGTTCCGTCGTTCGTGGCGCCGACGATGGCAGCCGACGGGCCGCCCTCGGTTGCCGATCTCGCCGCCGGCCTGCTTGGCGCCGTGGTCAACATCTCGACGTCGCAGACTGTTAAAGGCACTGAGGGGCCGGGCGCAGTGCCGATGCCGCAGCTGCCGGAGGGCTCGCCCTTCCAGGACTTCTTCGACGATTTCTTCAAGAACCGTGGCGGCGACAAGGGCGGCGGCGGCCAAAAGGTGCAGTCGCTGGGCTCCGGCTTCGTGGTCGACGCCGAGCAGGGCATCGTGGTGACCAACAACCACGTCATTGCCGATGCCGACGACATCGAGGTGAATTTCTCCGATGGGGTGACGCTCAAGGCGACGCTGGTCGGCACCGACACCAAGACCGATGTCGCGGTGCTGAAGGTCGATCCGAAAGGGCACAAGCTGACGGCGGTGAAGTTCGGCGATTCCAACATGATGCGTGTCGGCGACTGGGTGATGGCGATCGGCAATCCGTTCGGTCTCGGCGGCACGGTGACGGTCGGCATCGTCTCGGCACGCAATCGCGACATCAATTCCGGCCCGTATGACGACTTCATCCAGACCGATGCCGCGATCAACCGCGGCAATTCCGGCGGACCGCTGTTCAACAGCAGCGGCGAGGTCATCGGCATCAACACGGCAATCATCTCGCCATCGGGCGGCTCGATCGGCATCGGCTTCTCGATCCCGTCGCAGCTTGCCTCGGGCGTCGTCGACCAGCTTCGCCAGTTCGGCGAGACGCGGCGCGGCTGGCTCGGCGTGCGCATCCAGCCGGTGACCGACGACATTGCCGAAAGCCTGGGCATGGCGACCGCCAAGGGCGCGCTGGTCGCCGGCGTCATCAAGGGCGGGCCGGTCGACAACGGCACAATCCAGGCCGGCGACGTCATCATCAAATTCGACGGCAAGGACATCCATGAAATGCGCGACCTGCCGCGCGTCGTGGCGGAGAGCCCGGTCGGCAAGGCGGTCGACGTGATCATCGTGCGCAAAGGGGTCGAGCAGACCGTCAAGGTGACGCTCGGCCGGCTCGAGGACGGCGAAAAGCTTGCCAGCGGCGGTGAAAACGGCAACACCGACCAGGACGATGCCGACAAGGCGCCTGCGGTTTCGACGGCTGCCGTGCTCGGCATGACGATCGGCGAGCTCAATGAGGAGACGCGCACGAAATTCGGCATCGCCACCGATGTCTCCGGCGTCGTCGTGACGGACGTCGCCAAGGATTCGGCGGCAGCCGAACGCGGCATCCAGCCGGGCGAGGTGATCACCGAGATCGCGCAGGAATCGGTCGCCACGCCCAAGGACGTCATGGACCGGATCGGCGCGCTGAAGGAGCAGGGGCGCAAGAACGCGCTTTTGATGCTGGCGTCGAAGACCGGCGAGCTGAGGTTTGTGACAATCCGGATGGATTGAGTCCGGAAGAGCCTGCAACACTCTGATCTTGAAACGAAAAAGGGCGGCTAGCGGGCCGCCCTTTTTCTTGCCTGCCAGTCTGTGCGTGGCAGCCTGTAGAAGACATGTCGCCTGAGTGCGGTGTGGCTGTCCGGAACACCGGGATGGTCGAAGTCGGAGGCCGGGTCGGCGATCATGCCCAGGCGCTCCATGACGGCAGTGGACCGGCTGTTATCCTTGACTGCGAAGGACACGATTTCGTCGAGGCCAAGTCTTTCAAAGCCATAGGTCAGCCAGGCTTCGGCTGCTTCGGTGACATAGCCGCGGCCCCAGAATTCGGGTGCCAGCCGCCAGCCGATCTCGATCGTGCCGGGCGGCAGGAATGGCAAATGATCGGTTCGGGTTATGCCGACGAAGCCGATGCATTCACCTGTGGCTGCGATCTCAGCGGCCGCGAAGCCGAAGCCGTCGCGATCGATAGCCGCGCGCAACTCCTCCATCTTGGCGTCCGACTGGGCACGGTCGCGCCGAAACGGAAAGAATTCCATGACGCGCTCGTCGGAATTGATGCGATGGAAGAGCTCGCGGTCACGATCTCCCCAGTTGCGCAGGATCAGGCGCTCGGTGCGGATCGGCGTCATTCGACAAATTCCTCCCGGCGATAACCCTGCAGATAAAGCAAGGCGGTGAGGTCGCCGTGGTCGATGCGGATCTTTGCCTCGGCTGCCACGGCCGGCTTGGCATGCAAGGCGACGCCGATGCCGGCAAGACGGATCATGTCGAGATCGTTGGCGCCGTCGCCGACGGCAATGGCATCGGCAGGCGTCAGGCCGAGGCGGGCGGAAATCTCGATAAGGGCTTCGGCCTTGGCGGCGCGGCCGAGGATCGGTTCGGCGACCAAGCCGGTGAAGCGGCGATCCTGCTCGATCAGGCGGTTGGCGCGATTTTCGTGAAAGCCGAGCAATGCTGCGATGCGGGTGGTGAAGATGTCGAAACCACCGGAGATCAGCGCCGTCCAGGCGCCATTGGCCGCCATTGTCTGGACGAGCGTGCGGCCGCCGGAGGCTAGCGTCAGGCGATTGTCGATGATGCGGTCGATGATTGCGGCATCGAGATCCTTGAGCAGCGCCACACGCTCGCGCAAGGCCGGCTCGAATGCGATCTCGCCGTTCATCGATCGCGCCGTGATGGCGGCGACGCGATCCTTGACGCCGATCTCGTCGGCAAGCTCGTCGATGCATTCCTGGTCGATCATTGTCGAATCCATGTCGGCGATCAGGATCTTCTTGCGCCTGTTCTCAGCCGGCTGGACGGCCACGTCGATCGGTTCGGAAGCAAGCGCGGCCTGCAGGCGCGCCGTTATTTCGGAAGCGTCGGCGGTCTCCGGCAAGTCGAGTTCGCAGGCGATGCCTTCGGCCAGCCAGCGAACAGCGCTTGCGCCGACCGACCGCGAGGCCATATTCGCTAGCGTCGGCGTCAATGCGCGGCCGGCGGGATGGGATAGAAGCGTGGCGATCAGCGGCATCGAAAATTCCAGCGGACAGGCGGGCGAAGGCCGCGTGAAGAACGCGATCCTGATAGCCGGGCCGACCGCCAGCGGCAAGTCGGCGCTCGCACTCGACCTCGCCGAGCGCAATGGCGGTGTCATCGTCAACACCGATTCTATGCAAGGCTATTCGGTGCTCGACGTGCTGACGGCGCGGCCTGGTCCTGCCGAACTCGCCCGCGTCCCCCACTTTCTTTATGGACACGTCGATCCGTCCACCGCCTATTCCACCGGCGCCTGGTTGCGTGATGTCACGAAGCTGATCGACGACGGCACGCTCTCGGAGCGGCCAGTGATTTTCGTCGGCGGTACCGGGCTTTATTTCCGGGCGCTCACGGAAGGTATCTCGGAGATGCCCGACATTCCGAAGTCGATCCGCGATCGCTGGCGCTACGAGCTCCAGGAACAGGGCGCAGTGAGATTGCACCGCATCCTGTTGCGCGAGGATTCTGCGGCCGGCATGATGCTTAAGCCGACGGATGGCCAGCGCATCGTGCGGGCGCTGGAGGTGCTCGACGCGTCGGGGCGTTCCATCCTGGACTGGCAGGCCGCGCGTGGCCGGCCGTTGATCGACAGGAGCAGCGCGCGCTTTTTCGTCATCGAGCCGGAGCGAGCGGCGCTGGTGGAGCGGATCGATGCTCGCTTCGACCGCATGCTGGACAAGGGGGCACTGGACGAGGTGAAACAGCTTTCAGCGCTCGGCCTCGATCCCGACCTGCCGGCGATGAAAGCAATCGGTGTTCGCGAGCTTCAGGCCGCGCTGGCCGGCGCCTTCAGTTTTCCCGAGGCCATCGAGCGCGCGAAAACCGCGACGCGGCAATATGCCAAACGGCAGGCGACCTGGTTCAGGCACCAATTGGGCCCGGAATGGCAGAGATTGCGTCCTGGTGAGGGGATCGACTCGATACTCTCACTCCCTCCTTCGAGCGCAACCTGAAAAGTCGACACCGAGGGGACATTTCGCGTTGAAGTTGTCCAGGTTAACTGTCCGTAAGTTCCCGCATGCCATAAGATCGTTACGAACTTTCCAACGGGGAGCAGATGCGTTTCCACAAGGCGGAATCAGCCTTTTTCGTCTTTATTTTTGTGATCCTGGCCGCCGGCCTGGTGACGCTTTACGCCTATGGGCTCCTGCAAACCCTGGCCGCCGACATTAGCAATACGCCTTCGGAACTCGATGAAATCGTCTATCTCAACAAGCTGCTGTTTGCGACGGGCGTGCTGCTGGCGACTGCGCTGTTCTTCGGCATTTTCTTCATCTACCCGCTGATCCGAAAGCAGGCGACGGAAGAAGGCAAGCTGCGCGCCATGACCGTTTCGCTCAGCGCGCGTTCGGAGACGCTAGAGCATGCGGCGCTCACCGACAGCCTCACCGGCATGCAGAACCGGCGTTATTTCGACGATGCGCTGAAGGAATATCTCGAAGAGTTCCGTCGCATCGAGAAACCAGTAGGGCTGATGATCCTCGACCTCGACCATTTCAAGCAGGTCAACGACAGCCACGGCCACGATGTCGGCGACGAGGTGTTGCGGGCGGTCGCCAACTGTCTCAAGGACATGACACGCTATCACGACGTGGTGGCGCGCCTGGGCGGCGAGGAGTTCGCGGTGGTCACGCCCAATATGGACGCCGAGCTGCTATCCAAATTCGCGGAGCGCATCCGCAAGGCGATCGCCAACATGTCGGTGCTGACGGGCAATGTCCGACTGAAAATCACCACCAGCGTCGGGCTTGCCGTCTGGGATCGCAAGGAAACCGCCGAGGAGTTCTATCGCCGCGCCGATCGCCAGCTCTATGAGGCGAAGAGGCAAGGGCGCAACCGCGTCTGTGCCTGAAATTCCGTCATTGAATTCGTGATGCCGGCCGTCTGGTATCGTTTTCTGTGTTTCCGGTGCACGCAGACCGACGTCACCCATTCAAGCTGAGATGCTGCCTTTGCGGGGCTTGGCGGAAATAGAGGTGTTGCCGTGACTAAATCCGATCTCTCCGGTCTTTACCGAGGCTATATTGCATGCCTGAACAAGCAGGATTGGCCAAATCTGGGGCGGTTTGTTCATGATGAAGTGACCCACAACGGTCGCAAGCTCGGATTGTCCGGCTATCTCGAAATGTTGGTGAGAGACTTCGACGAAATTCCGGACCTTTACTTCGACATTCAGCTATTGGTTGCCGATCCGCCTTATGTAGCGAGCCGGCTAAGCTTCGACTGCGCGCCAAGGGGAACGTTCCTTGGGCTCGATGTAAGCGGGAAGAGAATTTCGTTTGCCGAGAACGTATTTTATGAGTTTCAGAGAGGGAAAATTCGCCAGGTGTGGTCAGTTATAGACAAGACAGCCATCGAAACTCAGCTTTGATATCTGCGAGCGCTGCCTAAAAGTCGCTCGGCTCAATCATTCTGGGGGACGCAGGCCGAAGGTCGCCGGCTTGAGGCCGTAGCGCAAGTCGAAATCGTCGTTTCGCTGGGTGCGTGCGGCCGACGGCTTGCGATAGTCCGAATCGCCGGCCTGCCGGCCCGAATCGACGACTTCCGCGAAAGGCATTGCCTGTCGTGATTTCGGCACGTTGCGCAGCCGTTCGACGATCGCCACGAGGTCGACCTGGTCGCCGGTTTCGGACGGCAAGGCGTCCTCGCGCTTGGCCGTGCCTGGGATCAAATCCTCGGAGAGCTTTTCAAACTTCATCCGCATCGTCGTCGCCACGCCTTCCCCGAAGGCGATGGCCTCGCGCTGGCCCATGGAAGACAGGAACGCCAGCGTCGAAGCCGAGGAATCGGCAATCGCCGACCGGATGATCGCCTGGTCCTGATCGTTGGCGAGCCGCATGGCAAAGAACGTCGAGCACTGCGACAGGATGGTCGGGTCGAGCTCGCCCGGGCGCTGGGTGACGACGCCGAGATAGCAGCCATATTTGCGGCCTTCCTTGGCGATGCGCGACAGCGCGTGCCGCGTCGGCGCGAAACCGAGGCGCGGATCGGCCGGCATATAGCGATGCGCTTCCTCGCACAGGAAGAGCAGCCGCAGGCGGCCCTCGCTCCACAACGCCAGGTCGAAGGCCAGCCGCGCCAGCACCGAGCATACGGAATTGACCACCTCGGACGGCATGCCGGCCATTTCGAAGCAGGTCACAGGGCGGCCGTGATGCGGCACGCGGAAGATGTTGCCGATCGTCTCGTGGATGGTGTCCTCGATCAGGCGCGAGTTGAACATGAAACGGTAGCGCGGATCGGATGCCGCCGATTCGATACGTGTCTTCAATGACCTGAGGGTCGGGCGATCGTTCTTGCTTTCCAGCAATCCCATGCGTTCGTCGACCAGCTTGATGAGGTCGGCAATGCGATAGGGCACCGGCGCGTCGGCGGTCAGCGCATCGGTGCTGCGCCGTAGATAGTTGCCGGAGTTCGGATTGCGGTAGAGGTTCTTGGCCGCGGGAATGAGATCGCGCAAGGCGTCGACCTCTTCCGGAACCGTCTCGCGGCCGCGAAACAGCACCTCGGCAAATTCCTCGAGCTTGAACATCCAGAAGGGCAGGTCGAGCGTCGTCGAATCGACCCTGACGCAATATTCGGGCAACGACGCGGCGAACTCGTTGTGTGGATCGAGGATGAGCACGCGCAGGTCGGGCCGGGCGGCGATCGATTTGCGCAAGAGCAGCGACACGGCGGTCGATTTGCCAACCCCGGTGGTGCCGACAATGGCGAAATGGCGCGCCAGCGTATCGTCGATGGCGATATTGGCGTCGATGGCCTCGTCCTGCGACAGCGTGCCGATGGTGATCGAATGACGACCGGCGAGATCGTAGACGGCCTGCAGGTCGCGGCTGCGGATACGATGGGCAATGGCGCCGATATGCGGGTAGGTTGTGATGCCACGGTCGAAGATCGGCTTCGCGCCGGGTTCGGCACCGTCGCGCACCTCGCCGATCAATTCGATGCTGACCTCGATCGGATTCTGGCCCTCGCTGCTCCAGGCACGATCCGACTTGCCGATTTCATAGACCAGGCCGACGGTTCGTGATGTACCGAGATTGATCGAGATCATCTTGCCGACGCTCCACAGGCCGGTGACCGTGCCTTCGATATCGTCGGCATAGGCGCTGATGGTGGCGCGCGCGCCGTCGCATTGCACGACATTGCCCAGAATGCGCTTGTCGTTCTGCTCCGCCCTGCGGCGCTCCAGCAAAGTTGGTTCCCCAATGGAGGCTTCGCGTTCAACGAGCATGGACACGCCGATCCCTTTTTCCAAGCGATGAGCCTAGGCGAACGGGGTTAAGGTGGGATGAGGCCGGATGGTTTAGCGGACATTAAGGAGTTTGCGAAAAATGGATGAAACGGCCGTTGCTCCGTAGAAAAATTTCGATATATTGGATTAATGGATGATATAGCGAACGACATCTCCTCGACCATCGGCAGACGAATACATGCCGAAAGAGTGGCTCGAGGCTGGTCCCTGGCAGAGCTGGCGGAGCGGTCCGATGTTTCGAAAGCCATGCTGAGCACGGTAGAACGCGGTATGACCAGCCCGACGGCGGCGCTCCTTGTGCGCATTGCGGCCGCCTTCGGCATGACGCTGTCCACATTGATCGCAAGGGCGGAATTGCAGGGCGGTGGCCTGCTTCGCGAACGTGACCAGCCGCTCTGGCGCGATCCGGCTACGGGTTATGTGCGGCGGCATCTTTCGCCGGTCTCCGACATACCCCTCGAACTGATCCGGATACAGTTGCCGGCCGGCGCCAAGGTAAGTTTCCCGGCGGCGTCCTATGCCTTCATCAGGCAACAGATATGGCTGATCTCCGGGCGGCTGGAATTCACCGAGGGGGACATCGTTCACCGGCTCGAACCCGGCGACTGCCTGGCGCTCGGCGCGCCATCCGATTGCGTCTTTCACGCTCCGGGGCCGGACGCCGCCGACTATCTGGTTGCGTTGGCCAGGAGCTGAGGTGAAGGCGCGCCGTCCGAAACGCTCCGACAATGGCGGTCCGCCGCTTGACGACTATAACGGTCCGCCCTGGGGCAAGGGTGAGCCCTATGTGTTTCTTGCCTGGCGGACCGCCCATGCCCAGGCATGGAAAGTGCCGAGCCGCGAGATCATGCTGATGCGGCTGGACAAGGCCGAGCGGCTGGGCCTGACCTATGAGGAATACACGCTCGAACTGCTGGAACGCGGGCGACATCTGCAAGAGGAAGACGCCGATCGCATCGCGGAAATCCGGCGGGCCAGGAAGCGGAAGCGGATCAGTCATTTCGATTGACGGACGGCGCAGGGGAACCACATGAGTTCGATCGAAATCAGGCCACTCACCAGGACTGACGGAACGCAAAAAATGCTGGCGGATCTGCTGATCGGGACAGTCGCCGCCGGCGGCTCGGTCAGCTTCATGCATCCGCTGGCGCCGGAGATGGCCGCGGCCTTCTGGAACAGGTCGCTTCATGCGGCCGCCAGAGGCGAAAGGGCGGTGCTTGGGGCCTGGAACGGCGAGGCTCTGGTCGGCACCGTCACCTTGCTGCTCGACTGCCCTCCCAACCAGCCGCACCGGGCCGAGATCGCCAAGCTGATGACCCGCCTCGATTATCGCGGCAAGGGCATCGCAACCCGCCTGATGGAGGCGGCGGAAGCCGTTGCCGTGGAGAAAGGCCGCACGCTGTTGGTCCTCGACACGGCAAAAGAGGAGGGGGCTTCCGGCCTCTATGAAAAGCTCGGCTTCACGCTGGCCGGCGAAATACCGGATTATGCGCTGAAGCCGCATGGCGGGCTGACAGGCACCCTCATCTACTGGAAACGCGTCGGCCGGACACGCTGATGGCGACAACGATGCACCTTTGCAACACCAGTCAGACCATCGCGGGCATGGAAAGAATAGCTCTTGCGTCAAATTGGCGGCGACCTTAGAGAAGCCGCCCATTCTGATCCGTCGTCCTGAAAGGAGACCTGTCAATGACCCGGCGATCCAGATCGACACATTCCGTGCCGACGCTGGAATTGCGTGCGGCCGACAGGGTTCCAATCAGGAAGAACGGCCATGGCAAAGTCCATGATCCAGCGCAGGCAGGATGCCGAGCGCGAACGCATTGAAGCATATGCCGTAACGCTGCGGCGGGTTTTTCCCGTCCCGCGTCCCGCTCCGGATTTCGAGCGGGCGCTCGACGAGGCACGTCGGGGCTTTGCCGGCATGGCAATCCGCGACGGCGCGCTGTGGCGTCCAAAGCTGAAGACGCGCGACCCCGCGCGGCTGCGGCTGGCCGCGGCGCGTCATCTCTATGCGCGCTACCCGGTTACAGCCGCGCTCGAGGGGATCTGGCTGGACAGCTCGGCGTTGAATGCCGGCGAGATCGCGCTTCGCAAGGCTTGGTATATCGCAGTGGCGCGTGGTGACTCGCTTTACAAGGCGGGCGCCTGTGCGTGGCTGTCTCGCAAGGAGGTGCATTGCTTCTTGAACTTGCCCGGCGATTTCACGTTCGACGAGGCCTTTTGGGTGGCGATCGTCCGGTCCTACACGGATGATTCCGGGTTGGCGGCCCGACTTGCCAAGTCGAAAATCGCGCGCACGCCACGTAACGATCTGGCCTTCTGGCGCGAGGTGACACGGTTCTTCTGCGGGCAACCCGCGTCGAAGGAGGAGATCGACGATCTATGCGACTATATCGGCGCCGTGCACCAGCGCGATGCGGCGTACAGCCTGAAGGGTCGCACGCTCGCCTCGCTGCGTCGGCAGATGCTGGAATGGCATCGAGACATTGCCGCGATCGAACGCATCGAGGCAATGCGCCGCCGGGCTGCCGGGCGGGCCACGCATACTGCCGGGACGCAGTCGCAGGGTCGCGCCTGGGACGGCTCGCGCCTCGACGATTGGGACTGGCAGCCGTCGACCAAGGAGGCAAAGGCGCATGGCGAGCGTTTCTTCATCCGTCAGTTGAAGACAGCCGAGGATCTGGTCGCCGAGAGCCGGGCGATGCATCATTGCGTCTCGATATACGCGGCCAAATGCATCACCGGCAATGCCTCGATCTGGGTGCTGCGGCGCTCGGCGCTCGGCAAGATCGAGCGGTTGCTGACGATCGAACTCGACCCGCAAAACCGTGCGGTGCAGGTGCGCGGTTTCGGCAACCGTCTCGCCTCGCTCGAGGAGCGCAAGATCATCGAGCGCTGGGCCAAGGCGAGGGGTGTGGTGCTCTGCGCCTGAAACGGAAGACCCGCGCGGCGGAAAGGCGGCGCGGGTGCACAATGGGCGGATGTGCCGACGTCAGGCCAAGTGCACATTCGCCGTTGACAGCGGCGTCAAACCAATTCTATTGTCCGCCACCATGAAAAAGGCACTCATTCTCGTAGGAAAGCGCGTGGGCAAGGCGGTGTAACCGCCGGGCGGTGACCTCCCATGCGCAAGACACAGGCTCCCTCGGGGGCCTTTTTTATTGCCCGAAATACGACTAAACGACCAGCAATCGCCAGATGGCGAACAGTACGGGACCAGACCGATGAGCAGTGGACAGAATGAGCGGCGCGAGATGCCAAGAACTGAAATGCCAAGGGGCGAAATGACTGGCGCCGAAATGGTGGTGCAGGCGCTGAAGGACAACGGCGTCAAGCATGTTTTCGGCTATCCGGGCGGCGCGGTTCTGCCAATCTACGATGAAATCTTCCAGCAGGACGAGGTCGAGCACATCCTCGTCCGCCATGAGCAGGGCGCGGGCCATGCGGCGGAAGGCTATGCGCGCTCGACCGGCAAGGCCGGCGTCATGCTGGTGACCTCAGGGCCGGGCGCCACCAATGCGGTGACGCCATTGCAGGACGCGCTGATGGATTCGATCCCGCTGGTCTGCCTGACCGGCCAGGTGCCGACTTCGCTGATCGGCTCGGATGCGTTCCAGGAGTGCGACACGGTCGGCATCACGCGGCCCTGCACCAAGCACAACTGGCTGGTGAAGGACGTCAACGAGCTCGCGGCAACGATCCACGAGGCCTTCCATGTGGCAACCACAGGGCGCCCCGGTCCGGTCGTCGTCGACATTCCGAAGGACGTGCAGTTCGCCAAGGGTATCTATGTCCCGCCGCAGACGGCGCCGCGCACCAGCTACCAACCGAAGGTCCAGGGCGATCTGGAAAAGATCAAGGCGGCGGTCGAGCTGATGGCCGGCGCCAGGAAGCCGATCATCTATTCGGGCGGCGGCGTCATCAATTCCGGCCCGGAGGCGAGCCATCTGCTGCGCGAGCTGGTCGACCTCACCGGCTTTCCCATCACCTCGACGCTGATGGGCCTCGGCGCCTATCCGGCGTCGGGCAAGAACTGGATGGGCATGCTCGGTATGCACGGCACGTATGAAGCGAACATGGCGATGCACGATTGCGACGTCATGCTCTGCATCGGCGCGCGCTTCGACGACCGCATCACCGGGCGGCTCACCGCGTTCTCGCCGAATTCGAAGAAGATCCACATCGACATCGACCCGTCGTCGATCAACAAGAACGTCCACACCGACGTGCCGATCATCGGCGATGTCGGGCGTGTGCTGGAGGATCTGGTGCGGCTGTGGCGGGCAACCGCCAAGGCCGACAAGAAAGCGCTTCACCCGTGGTGGGAGCAGATTGCCAAATGGCGCGCGCGCGATTCGCTCGCCTACAAGATGAACCACGAGGTGATCATGCCGCAATATGCCGTCCAGCGGCTCTATGCGCTGACCAAGGACCTCGACACCTACATCACCACCGAGGTCGGCCAGCATCAGATGTGGGCGGCACAGCACTATCATTTCGAGAAGCCGAACCGCTGGATGACCTCCGGCGGACTGGGCACGATGGGCTACGGCCTGCCGGCCGCGCTCGGCGTGCAGATCGCGCACCCGGATGCGCTGGTCATCGATATCGCCGGCGACGCCTCGGTGCAGATGACGATGCAGGAAATGAGCGCGGCGGTGCAGCACGAGGCGCCGATCAAGATCTTCATCCTCAACAACCAATATATGGGCATGGTGCGGCAGTGGCAGCAGCTGCTGCACGGCAACCGGCTGTCGCACTCCTACACCGAGGCGATGCCGGATTTCGTCAAGCTCGCCGAAGCCTATGGCGGCCACGGCATTCGCTGCGACAAGCCGGACGAGCTCGATGACGCTATCAAGGAGATGATCGGGGTCAAGAAGCCCGTCCTGTTCGACTGCCGCGTGGCGACGCTCGCCAACTGCTTCCCGATGATTCCGTCGGGCAAGGCGCATAACGAGATGCTGTTGCCTGACGAGGCGACCGACGAAGCTGTAGCCAACGCGATCGACGCCAAGGGCAGGGAACTGGTGTAGCCTGGTTCGAGGAAGCTGTGCGGAAACAGCAGATTAGCGCAAAAGTTTGAAATCGAGATCCATGTCATGAACGCACAGTTGCAACCGACCGGCTCCGCCTATTTTATCGCCAAGGAGACGGAAAAACCAGAGAACCACACGCTTTCGGTCCTGGTCGACAACGAGCCGGGCGTGCTTGCGCGGGTCATCGGCCTGTTTTCCGGACGTGGCTACAACATCGAGAGCCTGACGGTCTCGGAAACCGAGCACGAAAAGCACCTGTCGCGCATCACCATCGTGACGCGCGGCACGCCGCACGTGCTGGAGCAGATCAAGCACCAGCTCGAGCGCATCGTGCCGGTGCACCGCGTCGTCGATCTCACCGTGCGGTCGCAGGAATTCGGACAGGAGCGGCCATTGGAGCGGGAACTCGCGCTGGTCAAGGTCGCCGGCACCGGCGAAGCCCGCGTCGAGGCGCTCCGGCTCGCCGATGCATTCCGCGCCAGCGTCATCGATGCCAACACCGAGCATTTCATCTTCGAGATCACCGGCAAGGGCTCCAAGCTCGATCAGTTCATCGCCATCATGAAACCGCTCGGGCTAGTTGAAATCTGCCGTACCGGAGTGGCGGCGATGAACCGCGGCCCGCAAGGGATGTAGTCATCCAGCTTGGCTCTATCTCGTCGCTTTGCCACCGATCGCATTGATTAGGGGAACGGCATGACATTCGACGCATTATTCGCCCTGCTGGTCTATGCCTTCGTGACCTCGATCACGCCGGGTCCGAACAATTTCATGCTTCTGGCCTCGGGCGTGAATTTCGGCTTGGTCAAGACCGTGCCACACATGCTCGGCATCGGCTTCGGCTTCCTCGTGCTGTTGCTTGCCGTAGGCTTCGGGCTTGGCGCCGTGTTGACGGCCTTTCCGGTGCTGCATACCGGGTTGAAGATCGCCGGCGGCCTTTACCTGCTTTATCTCGCCTGGAAGATCGCCATGTCGCGCTCGCTCGGCGGCGAAGGCGAGGCGAAGGGCCAGCCGATGCGCTTCGTCGAGGCTGCGGCTTTCCAGTGGGTCAATCCCAAGGCCTGGGTGATGGCGATTACAGCCATGGCCGTCTATACCAATCCGGAACGCCCGTTTGTGTCGGTGGTGCTGATCGGAGCCGCTTTCGCCGTCGTCATGCTGCCGAGCATTTCGACCTGGGCCGGTTTCGGCATGGCGCTGCGCGGTTTTCTGGCGGATACGGCGCGGCTCAAATGGTTCAACATCGCCATGGGTGTGATGCTGGCGGCGACATTGTGGCCGATGCTGCGCTAGCTGCCGTTTTATTGTGCACTGCACATTAAATCTTCGTAATGACGGGTTTTGGCCCTTTTTCGCCTTCGGCATCCTCTATTATCTGGCAAAATCGCGGCAAGAGGCTGCGAGTTGAGCTAGAGTGCGACCAGCGGAAATCGGCGTGTCGCGTTGAGAAGGCCTTTTGTCGATGCGCGGAAAGATCGTATTTGCGGTGATCGCTGCAGCCTGCCTTGCGGCGGCGTGGCTCTATTTTTCGCCCACCGCAATGACCGGTCTTCAGCAGATGCTGTCGGCGAAGCAGACCACGGCGGCGGCGGACAAACCCGCTGCAGCAGCAAATGCCGCTCGTTCGACTTCGGTGGTTGCCGCCACCGCTTCGACGGCCGATTTCCCGGTCCGGCGCTATGCCATCGGCTTTGTGTCCTCTCCTGCCGTGGTCAGCATCAACGCGCGGGTCTCGAGCCAGATCGTCGCAATCGCGGTCAAGGACGGACAGATGGTGAAGGCCGGCGACCTTCTTTTCTCGCTGGACGATCGCTCGTTGAAGGCGCAACTGGCACGCGATCAGGCGACGCTCGCAAAAGACCAGGCGCTGCTTGCCAGCGCCACGGCCGATCTTCAGCGCGCCAAAAATCTCGTCGCCAGGCAGGCCGGAACACAGCAGACCTACGATCAGGCCGTCGCGGCACAGAAATCCGCCGCGGCCACCGTCGACGCCGACAAGGCAACGATCGATGCGGACCAAATCCAGCTTGGCTTCGCCACGATCAGGGCGCCGATCTCCGGCAGGCTTGGCGCAGTCAGCGTCGCCGTCGGCGATCTCGTCACCACCAGCAACGGCAGCAGCACGTCGACTCCACTGGTGACGATCACGCAGGTCGACCCGCTGCAGGTGAACTTCAATCTCCCCGAAAGCGATCTTGCCTTGCTGCACAAGGCGCTGGCAGCGCCGCAGCAAGGTGCGGTGACGCTGACCAAGGACGGCGACCCGAAGCCGATCGGCAAGGGAACGCTGGATTTCGTCGATTCCAGCGTAGACACGGCGTCCGGCACGATCGCAACGCGGGCCAGTGTGCCCAACGCCGATCTTTCGCTATGGCCGGGCCAATACGTCAACGTCGTGCTCGATGCCGGCATCATGCCACAAATGACGTCCGTTCCGACGGTCGCCGTCCAGCCCAGCCAGAAGGGCCCGTTCGTCTATGTGATCAAGCCGGACAACACCGTTGAAATGCGGCCCGTGCAGGTCGCGCTGACAGAAGGCACCAACACCGCAATTAGCCAAGGATTGAAAAGCGGCGAGCGTGTCGTCGTCGAGGGTCAGACCAAACTGAAGAACGGCGCGGCGGTGCGCGAAGGCAAGGCTTCGACCGGCACCGGCGATCAGGCGGCTCCGAAGGTTGCCGAGGCTGACCGGACGGGCGGAACACAGCCATGATTTCCGAATTCTGCATCCGCAGGCCCGTCGCCACGCTGCTCATGTCGTTCGCCCTGGTTCTGGGCGGACTATTTGCTTACAAATTCCTGCCGGTCGCGGCGCTGCCAAGCGCCGAATTTCCGGTTGTCAACGTCTCGGCCTCGCTGCCCGGGGCTTCGCCGGAAACCATGGCGACGTCGGTGGCAACGCCTCTGATCAAGCAGTTTGCCACCATCGCCGGCATCGATTCGATCTCGACGACCAACTCGCTCGGCTCGACCTCGATCGCCATTCAGTTCGTACTCAACCGCGACATCGATGCAGCCGCCGCCGACGTGCAGGCAGCGATCGCACGTACGCAACGACAATTGCCGCCGGAGATGACCAGCCCGCCGAGCTACCGCAAGGTCAATCCAGCCGACGCGCCGATCCTGCTGATGTCGCTGGTCAGCGACACAATTCCGCTGACTGATCTCGACGCGTTTGCCGAGAATGTGATTTCGCCGTCGCTGTCGACGATCGACGGCGTTGCGCAGGTTTCGATTTACGGCCAGCAAAAATACGCTGTCCGCGTCCAGATCGATCCGACGGCGCTCGCCGCTCGCGGCATCTCGATCGATCAGCTGCAGACGGCCATCGCCTCGGCCAACAGCAACACGCCGCTCGGCGTGCTCAAGAACAACAAACAGCAGCTGACAATCACCGCGAACACGCAGCTGACCGATGCGGCGGGATTCTCCAACATCATCATCGCCACCAAGAACGGCCATCCGGTGCGGCTCGGCGAGGTGACCCGCGTCATCGATTCGGTCGAGACCACGACGACGGCAAGCTGGTATGACGGCACCCGCGCCATCATCATGGCCGTGCAGCGCCAGCCGGATGCCAATACCGTCGACGTCGTCGACCGCGTCAAGGCGATGCTACCTTCCTTCGACGATCAGATGCCGGCAGCGGCGAGCATCCAGTTGCTAAACGACCGCTCGACATCGATCCGCGAGGCGGTCGATGACGTGCAGTTCACGCTCCTGCTCACCATCGCGCTGGTGGTGATGGTGATCTTCCTGTTCCTGCGCCGGGTGACGGCGACGATCATCCCGGCGGTGGCGGTACCGATTTCGCTCATCGCCACGCTGGGCGTGATGTACCTGTTCGGCTTTTCCATCGACAACGTCTCATTGATGGGGCTGACGCTGGCGGTCGGCCTTGTCGTCGACGATGCCATCGTCATGCTGGAAAATATTTTCCGCCATATGGAGGAGGACGGGCTCTCGGCAATGGAGGCGTCGCTCAAGGGCGCCCGCGAAATCGGCTTCACCATCATCTCGATCTCGATCTCGCTGGTCGCCGTGTTCATTCCGGTGCTTTTGATGGGCGGCGTGATCGGGCGCATCTTCAACGAATTCGCAGTGGTGGTGACGGTCGCCATCCTGGCGTCGATGTTCGTCTCGCTGACGCTGACGCCGATGCTGTGCTCGCGGCTGTTGTCATTATCGAAAGCCGAGCAGAAAGCAGCGCATGGCGGGGACCCTAGACAAAACGTCTTCATGCGGGGCTATGACAGGCTGCTGACATTCTGTCTGCGCCACAATTTCCTTGTCTTCCTTGTCTTCCTCGTGACCGCCGGGCTGTCGGTGTGGCTGATCCAGATTTCGCCGAAGGGCTTCTTCCCGCAGGAGGATATCGGCCAGGTCTCGGTGACGACCATCGCGCGCCAGGACATTTCGTTTGACGCGATGGTGAAGCTGCAGGGGCAAGTGGCGGATGTCTTCACCCATTCGCCCTACGTCGCGCATGTCGGCTGGTCGGCGGGCAGTGGAAACAATGCGCTCAACCAGGGCCAACTGTTTGTGCAGCTGAAAGACAAGGACCACCGACCGAACATCGACAAGGTGCTTACGGACCTGCGGCGCCAGCTGGCCAATGTGCCCGGCATCGAAACCTACATGCAGCCGGTGCAGAACCTGCGGCTCGGCGCGCGTTCTTCGGCGAGTGCCTACCAGCTTGCCGTTCAGGGCCTCGATACCGGCCTGACGAACGTCTGGGCGCAGAGGCTGACGGACGCGATGGCTGCCGATCATGCCGCCTTCACCGACGTCACCAATGACCTGCAGAACAACGCGCTACAGGCGACGCTGGTGATCGACCGCGACAAGGCGGCGAACCTCGGCGTCGATACCGACACGCTGCGCTCCAGCCTCTATGGCGGTTTCGGCACCCAGCAGGTGTCGACCATCTTCGGTTCGGCCGACAGCTACGACGTGATCATGGAGCTCGATCCGAAGATCGAGTGGTCGCCCGAGCGGATGCTGGCCATCAAGGTGAGAACGGCGAGCGGCAGCCTGGTGCCGCTCGGTGCGTTCGCCCGCGTCGATCGGACCGCCGGTGCTTTGACCGTCAACCAGCTCGGCCAGCTTCCGGCAGTGACCATCTCCTACAATCTGCCGCAAGGCGTGGCCCTCGGCGACAGCGTGAGCCACATCAACGCGCTGAAGGACAAGATCGGCATGCCGCCGACGATCTCGACCGCCTTCTCGGGCACGGCCAAGACGTTCCAGGATTCGCTTTCCAACCAGGGGCTGCTGATCGGCGGCGCGATTCTGACCATCTATATCGTTCTCGGCATGCTCTATGAGAGCTTCATCCACCCGCTCACCATCCTGACCGGGCTTCCATCGGCGGTGCTCGGCGCGCTGGTGGCACTGCGGCTGGCGGGGATGGATCTTTCGGTGATCGCGGTGATCGGCATCCTGATGCTGATCGGCATCGTCAAGAAGAACGGCATCATGATGATCGACGTGGCGCTGGAACTCAGGCGCGAGGGGATGTCGCCTGTCGAATCCATCCACAAGGCCTGCCTGATGCGCTTCCGGCCGATCATGATGACCACGCTTGCCGCGCTGATGGGCACCATCCCGATCGCGCTCGGCACCGGCGCCAGCGCGGAATTGCGCCAGCCTCTCGGCGTGGCGGTGGTCGGCGGTCTTGTCGCCTCGCAGGCACTGACGCTGTTCGTCACGCCCGTCATTTACGTCTACATGGAGCATTTTTCCGGCTGGCTGGTCAGGCTGTGGGCACGGCGCCGGGGCGAGCCGAGCCCGGTCGAAGCGGTCGACCAGCCGTCACTGTTCGACGAGGAGGAAGAACCGGTGCCGCAGAAGGCGGCAGCCGAATAGCGCTGGCCCAAGCCGTGGTGCTTGCGGCCGGGGGTCCGCGATCGTAATTTGACGCCATGCCGCATAATCACCACCATGACAACGAGCTTGATCCTTTTGCGGCGCGCGTGCGCGCACTGGAGACGATTCTCACCCGCAAAGGCCTGATCGATCCGGCGGCGATTGATGCCATAGTGGACACCTACGAGACCAAGATCGGGCCGCGTAACGGCGCAAAGGTGGTGGCGAAGGCCTGGGTTGATCCCGGGTTTGCCGCATGGCTGAAGCGTGATGCGACGGCGGCCATCGAATCGCTCGGCTACACCGGCCGGCAAGGTGAGCACATGCAGGCGGTGTTCAACACGGCCGAAACGCACAACCTCGTCGTCTGCACGCTATGCTCCTGCTATCCGTGGTCGGTTCTCGGCCTGCCGCCGGTCTGGTACAAGGCGCCGCCCTACCGTTCGCGCGCAGTGATCGATCCGCGCGGCGTGCTCGAGGAATTCGGCCTGACCTTGCCGGCGAGGACGACAATCCGGGTGTGGGATTCGACCGCCGAGCTGCGCTATCTGGTGGTCCCGATGCGCCCCCGGGGTACGGAGGGCTGGGATGAGGCACGGCTCGCCGATCTGGTGACGCGCGATGCCATGATCGGCACGGCGTTGGTGCGGGAACCGGCATGAACGGGCCGCAGGATCTCGGCGGCCAGATGGGTTTCGGGCCGGTCGCGCCCGAACCGGACGAACCCTATTTCCATGCCGATTGGGAAAGGCGGGCGCTGGGCGTGACGTTGTGCGCCGGCGCCATAGGCGCCTGGACCATCGACGAGAGTCGGCACGCGCGGGAATCGCTGCATCCAGCGGATTATTATGCCTCAAGCTACTACCAGATATGGATCAAGGCGCTGGAGGTGCTGCTCAAACGCCATGGTTTCGTCAGCGACCGCGACCTGGCTACGGGCGACGCAGTCGACCCGGCAGCGACACCCAAACGGGTGCTGAAGGCTAAGGACGTTCCGGCGGTGCTGGCCAAGGGCGGGCGCTCCGACCGGCCTGTCGCCGCGCCTGCGCGGTTCAAGGCGGGCGACCCCGTGCGAACCAAGAACTTTCATCCGACCGGCCACACCAGACTGCCGCGCTATGCACGCGGCAAGCGAGGCGTCGTCGAGGCTGTGCGCGACGGCTTTGTCTTTCCCGACACCAATGCGCACGGCCAGGGCGAAAACCCGCAATGGGTCTATACGGTGTCCTTCACCGGCGGCGAAATCTGGGGCGAGGGCGCCGATCCGACACTTGTCGTGTCGATCGATGCCTGGGAGAGC
Organism: Mesorhizobium sp. M0663; assembly: GCF_040320585.1. Classification (NCBI taxonomy): domain Bacteria; kingdom Pseudomonadati; phylum Pseudomonadota; class Alphaproteobacteria; order Hyphomicrobiales; family Phyllobacteriaceae; genus Mesorhizobium; species Mesorhizobium sp. M0663. Next base: position 90,984 of record NZ_JAMYPX010000008.1, on the reverse strand, counting down.
TACCTTGAGCCGGCGTGAGACGGGCTCAGTCGCCGCCATGCTGCCCGCCGGTGTCGAGGCGCCTGTGTTTGCCGAGCCGTGGCAAGCAGAGGCCTTTGCCATGACGGTAGCACTGCACGACAACGGGCTGTTTTCGTGGAGCGAATGGGCGGATGCTTTGTCGGCAGAGGTGAAGCGGCCGGGCGCCGCGCGCGACGGTCACGATTACTACGAGCACTGGCTGGCAGCGCTGGAAAAGCTGCTTTTGGCCAAGGGCGTTGCCGGAAAGCGCGACGTCGATGCGCTCGCCGCTGCCTGGGAACGCGCCGCGCACGCAACGCCGCATGGCAAGCCGATCCAGCTGGAGAACGATCCACAGCGGGCCGGGTAAGCTGCGGTCGCCTGGCCTTGTTCTCTTTACGTTCCTGTTCGTCACTGATAGCCTGACCCTGTCGCAGCGGCGTGATTGCCGGCGATGAAAATTGATGGTGACGGCAGTCACCTTGTCTTTCCCTCGCGAATCCGGTCTGTCGCGCTGATGGAATTCTCTCCTCAACAGGACGAAGCGCTGAAGGCGGTGGCCGGCTGGCTGAAAGCCGGCAAGCCGCAGCTGTTCCGGCTGTTCGGCTATGCCGGCACCGGCAAGACGACGCTGGCGCGCTATTTCGCCGAGCATGTCGACGGCCAGGTGCAGTTCGCCGCGTTTACGGGTAAGGCGGCGCAGGTGCTGCGTTCCAAGGGCGCGGTCAATGCCCGCACCATCCATTCGCTGATCTACCGGCCGAAAGGCGAGGAATCAGTAGCGGACGAGGTGACCGGCAAGACCTCGATGTCGCCGACCTTTTCGCTTAATCGGCAGAGCCCGATCTCGCGGGCCAAGCTCGTCGTCATCGACGAATGCTCGATGGTCGACGAGCAACTCGGCCGTGACCTGATGAGCTTCGGCACGCCAATCCTGGTGCTCGGCGATCCCGGCCAGTTGCCGCCGATCTCCGGCGGCGGCTTCTTCACCGACCACGAGCCGGACATTCTGCTCACCGAAATCCACCGCCAGGCGCGCGACAACCCGATCATCCGGCTTGCGCTTGACGTGCGCGAGGGCCGCGAGTTCATGCGCGGCGACTATGGCGCGGCGCAAGTGATCGGCAAGGAAGACGTCACCCAGGAACTGGTGCTGAAGGCGGACCAGGTGCTGGTCGGCACCAACCGTACGCGCCGCCGTTATAACCAGCGGCTGCGCGAGCTGAAGGGGTTCAACGCCGATTATCCGCAAGCCGGCGACAAGCTGGTGTGCCTGCGCAACGATCCGGCCAAGGGACTGCTCAACGGGTCGCTGTGGAAGGTGATGACCTCGTCGCGCGAGACCGTCAAGCCTGGCATCAATCTGCTGGTTTCGCCGGAGGAAGACGACCCGGATCGCGGCGTCGCCAAGATCAAGCTGCTCAAGGCGGCATTCGAAGATCCGGACGGCGACATCCCCTGGCAGCAGAAGAAACGTTTCGACGATTTCGACTATGGCTATGCGCTGACCGTGCACAAGGCGCAGGGCTCGCAGTGGAACGAGATCGTGCTTTTCGACGAAAGCTGGGCGTTCAAGGAAACCCGGCAGCGTTGGCTCTACACCGCTATCACGCGCGCGGCCGAACGGCTGACGATCGTCCGATAGGGCGGTCGTATCAGCGCTGGGCGATCGGGTTGGCGCCAAGCCATTCCCAGGCGGCGGCCTCGTCCTCGGCCTCGAAATGCCGGAGTTCGATAGGCAAGGAGGCAGGCAAAAAGGCTATTGCCTCCGGTATCCAGTTCGGCTCACCGATCGCCGCGCAGCGGCCGATATGCTCCACGGCATGAGCTATGCCCTGTTCGATCGTCTCGTCCGATACGTCGGCCCAGTCGACACCCTCATGGTCGATCAGGCGCACCAGCACGTCGATCTTCGGATGCAGCGCATAGGCCGCCTCCAGCAATCCGAACAGGTTTTCGGCGTCAGCCGCTGCGACATGGCCGACGACATCGATGGCGAAAAGATCTTCGCGATCGGTGTCGATGCGGCGAACCGCCGGCACGGCCTCGAGAAAATTCAACAGGGAACTCCTTGCGCTCGATTTTCTTCGCACACCTTGGAACACCTGAAACCCTCTGTCTGTTCCCGTTAAAGGCGGTATAGATGCGCGCCAAGATCAGCCTGGAGCCGTGCAAATGCCTGCAAAGCTTTCCGTCAACCTCAATGCCATCGCCATGCTGCGCAACCGACGCGACCTTCCGTGGCCAAGCGTGACCGGGCTTGGACGCATTGCGCTTGCCGCCGGCGCGCATGGGCTGACGGTGCACCCGCGACCCGACGAGCGGCACACCAGGCATTCCGATCTGCCGCAGATCAGGGCGCTGATCGACGACGAGTTCCCGAATGCGGAATTCAACATCGAGGGCTATCCGACCGAGGATTTCCTGGCGCTTGTGGAAAAGCACCAGCCGGAGCAGGTGACGTTGGTGCCCGACGACCCGGCGCAGGCGACTTCCGACCATGGCTGGAACTTCGCCGCCGAGGCTGCGTTCCTGACACCGGTTGTCAAGCGCCTGAAGAAGGGAGGCTTTCGCGTATCGCTGTTTTCCGATCCGGATCCCGCTGGCATGAAAGCCGCTCGCGACACCGGCGCCGATCGGATCGAACTCTATACGGGTCCATACGGCAGCTATCATTCCGATTCGGCAAAAGCGGCGAAGGAATTGGAGAAATTGGGAAAGACGGCGGATGCCGCATTGGCCGCAGGGCTCCAGGTCAATGCCGGGCACGACCTTGTGGTGAGCAATTTGCCGGCGCTGGCCAGGCGCATCCCGGCATTGGCCGAAGTGTCGATCGGACATGGGTTGACAGCCGATGCGTTGGAGTATGGCATGGCCGCAACGGTCAGGCGGTTTCTGAAGGCTTGTGGCTGGTAGAGAAAGGCGAGCCGATAGGCCGTGCGTTCCCGGCACGGCAGCGCGTCCTTTCCATCCCCGCAGCATAGAGCGCCGCACGTCTATGGGAGTGTCGTCCATGGCCCTTGCCAACGCTGGTAGCGAGGCGGAACCCATCGAACAATCCAGCCACTCCAAGGCCGAGCAGCACAGCACCAAGATCCTGATGCTCGGCGCGCTCGGCGTGGTCTATGGCGACATCGGCACCAGCCCGATCTATGCGTTCCGTGAGGCGTTGCATGCTTCGGCTGGCGGCAATGTCGCCAACCGCGGCGACATCCTCGGGGTGCTGTCGCTGATCATCTGGGCGCTGACCATCACTGTCACCGTCAAATACATCATGTTCGTGCTGCGCGCCGACAACCGGGGCGAGGGTGGCACGCTGTCGTTGATGGCATTGGCACGCGGCAGCTTCCCGAAGCGGTCGGCGGTGATCCTCGGCATAGGCATCGTCGGCTCGGCGCTTTTTTTCGGTGACGCAGTCATCACGCCGGCAATTTCGGTGCTATCGGCGGTCGAAGGCATGAACGTCGTCACGCCGGCGTTCCAGCCCTATGTGGTGCCGCTGACGCTGGTCATCCTGGCGATGCTGTTCGCGGTGCAACGGTTCGGCACGGGCGGCGTCGGACTGGTGTTCGGGCCCGTCACCGCGGTGTGGTTCCTGGCCATCGGACTGTCCGGCCTCAACCATATCATCGACGACCCGGAAATCCTGCTGGCAATCAGCCCACATTACATCGTTTCGTTCTTGGTCAACTCGCCTGACGTCGCCTTCGTCACGGTTGGCGCGGTCTTTCTCGCCGTTACCGGCGCCGAGGCGCTCTATGCCGATCTCGGCCATTTCGGGCGCAAGCCCATTGTACTCGCCTGGCTGGCGATCGTATTCCCTTGCTTGCTGCTCAACTATGTCGGGCAGGGGGCCTTCGTGCTGGCCAATGGCGGCGTTGTCGGTCATCCCTTTTTCGAGATGAACGAAGGCTGGACGCTCATTCCCATGGTCGTGCTGGCGACCGCCGCGACCGTGATCGCCAGCCAGGCGGTGATCTCCGGCGCTTTCTCGCTGACCAGGCAAGCGGTGCAGCTCAACATGCTGCCGCGTTTCGAGATCCAGCATACGTCGGAGAAACAGTCCGGCCAGATCTACCTGCCACGCGTCAACATGCTGCTGGCGCTGGTGGTGATGCTGCTGGTGGTCGGCTTCGGCGAATCCAGCAGGCTTGCCTCGGCCTACGGCATTTCAGTGACCGGCAACATGCTGGTGACCAACATACTGCTTTTTGTCGTCATGACCCGCATCTGGAAATGGCCGCTCGGCGTTGCAGTGGCCTTGACGGCGTTGTTCGCCTCCGTCGATACCGGCTTCTTTGCCGCCAACATTGTCAAGGTGTTCGAAGGCGGCTGGTCCTCGCTGGCGGTGGCCGCAGTGATTGTCATGACCATGTGGACCTGGATAAGAGGCACCAGATACCTGTTCGAAAAAACTCGAAGGAACGAGGTCCCGCTCGATTTCCTCGCCGGCAATCTGCTGAAGAAGAAGCCGCATCTGGTGTCGGGCACCGCGGTGTTCCTGACCAGCGACCCGCTGAGTGCGCCGACCGCGCTGATGCACAGCCTGAAGCATTACAAGGTGCTGCACGAGCAGAACGTCATCCTTTCGGTGGTGACGGCACCGCAGCCTGTCGTGCCCGACAGCGAGCGCGTCAAGATGGAGCAAATCAACGAGCTGTTCATGCGGGTGACGCTGACCTTCGGCTATATGGAGCAGCCCAACATTCCGCGCGCGCTGGCGATCTGCCGCAAGCAAGGCTGGAAGTTCGACATCATGACGACATCGTTCTTCCTGTCGCGGCGCTCTCTCAAGGCCTCGCCCAATTCCGGCATGCCGGTCTGGCAGGACAAGCTGTTCATCGGGCTGGCGCGCACGGCGGCCGATGCGACGGAGTATTTCCAGATCCCGACCGGACGGGTAGTCGAGATCGGGACGCAGGTGGCTATTTAAAAACGTGTCCGTTGCGACATTCCAGGTGGTCTGTCGATCGGACTGAGTCTGCCAAGTCGTGGAGGACTCGCAATATCGGGACGGAGCCATTACGTGACGGCACTTGATATTGCAGCGCAGCAAGCGTAGAGCACCGCCCGCTTACCGGAGTGTCGTCCATGGCCCTTACCAATGCTGGTAACGAGGCAGAACCTGTCGAACAATCCAGCCATTCTGAGGTTGAGCAGCACAGCACCAAGGTGCTGATGCTGGGCGCGCTCGGCGTGGTTTACGGCGATATCGGTACCAGCCCGATCTATGCATTTCGCGAGGCGTTGCATGCATCGGCCGGTGGCAACGTCGCCAACCGTGGCGACATCCTCGGCGTGTTGTCGCTGATCATCTGGTCGCTGACGATCACCGTCACCATCAAATACATCATGTTCGTGCTCCGCGCCGACAATCGAGGCGAGGGCGGGGTGCTGTCGCTGATGGCGCTGGCGCGCAACAGTTTCCCGACGCGCTCGGCGGTGATCCTCGGCATCGGCATCGTCGGCGCGGCGCTTTTTTTCGGCGACGCAGTCATTACGCCGGCGATCTCGGTGCTATCGGCGGTCGAAGGTATGAATGTCGTCACGCCGACATTCCAGCCCTATGTGGTGCCGCTGACACTGGCCATCCTGGCGATCCTGTTTGCGGTACAGCGATTCGGCACCGGCGGCGTAGGTTTGGTGTTCGGGCCCGTCACGGCGCTGTGGTTCCTGGCCATCGGCCTTTCCGGCATTAACCACATCATCGCCGATCCGGAAATCCTGCTGGCGATCAGCCCGCATTACATCGTGTCGTTCCTGGTCAACTCGCCCGATGTCGCCTTCGTCACGGTTGGTGCGGTCTTCCTCGCCGTCACCGGCGCCGAGGCGCTCTATGCCGACCTCGGCCATTTCGGCCGCAAGCCGATCGTACTCGCCTGGCTGGCAATCGTGTTCCCTTGTCTGTTGCTCAACTATGTCGGGCAAGGCGCCTTCGTGCTGGCAAATGGCGGCGTTGTCGGTCATCCATTCTTCGAGATGAACCAGGGCTGGACGCTTATTCCGATGGTCGTGCTGGCGACGGCGGCGACCGTCATCGCCAGCCAGGCGGTGATCTCCGGCGCTTTTTCGCTGACCAGACAGGCGGTGCAGCTCAATATGCTGCCGCGTTTCGTTATCCAGCATACGTCGGAAAAACAGTCGGGCCAGATCTATCTGCCGCGCATCAACCTGATGCTGGCGCTGGTGGTGATGTTGCTGGTGGTCGGCTTCGGCGAATCCAGCCGCCTGGCCTCGGCCTACGGTATTTCGGTGACCGGCAACATGCTGGTGACGAATGTGCTGCTTTTTGTTGTGATGACGCGCATCTGGAAATGGCCGCTCGGCGTCGCGATCGCCTTGATGGCCGTGTTCGCCTTCGTCGATACCGGCTTCTTTGCCGCCAACATAGTCAAGGTGTTTGAAGGTGGCTGGGCATCGCTTGCCATCGCCGCAGTTATCGTGATGACTATGTGGACCTGGATCCGCGGCAGCCGCTATTTGTTCGACAAGACGCGCCGGAACGAGATCCCGCTCGATTTCCTTGCCGGCAATCTGCTGAAGAAGAAACCGCATCTGGTGTCGGGCACCGCGGTGTTCCTGACCAGCGATCCGCTGAGCGCGCCGACCGCGCTGATGCACAGCCTGAAGCACTACAAGGTGCTGCACGAGCAGAACGTCATCCTTTCGGTGGTGACGGCACCGCAGCCGGTTGTGCCCGACAGCGAGCGCGTCAAGATGGAAATGGTCAACGAGCTGTTCATGCGGGTGACGCTGACCTTCGGCTACATGGAGCAGCCCAACATCCCGCGTGCGCTGGCGATCTGCCGCAAACAGGGCTGGAAGTTCGACATCATGACGACGTCCTTCTTCCTGTCGCGGCGCTCTCTCAAGGCCTCGCCCAATTCCGGCATGCCGGTCTGGCAGGACAAGCTGTTCATCGGGCTGGCGCGCACGGCGGCCGATGCGACGGAATATTTCCAGATCCCGACCGGACGGGTGGTCGAGATCGGGACGCAGGTGGCTATCTGAACAGATGGCCGTGCCCTTTGAGGGCACGGCCATTGTGAGGCTCAGCTCACCAGAGCCGCCTTGTTTGCTTCAAGAAATTGCTTCAGCGGCTGCGGCTTCCTGCCGGACAGCGTCTCGACCGCGTCGGTCACCATGCCGATCCGGCCGGAGCGGGTGTTGGTGTCGAAGGAAACGATGACAGGCGCAAAAGCTTCGGGAACGCCGGCTGCCTTCAATCCCTCGGTCAGCGCTTCATCCGAAAGCTGGATAACTTCGATCGGCTTGCCGGTGACCTCGGTGACGAGGGCTGCAATCTCGGCCATCGTGTGGGCCTTGGGGCCGGTCAGCGTGTATGTCGTGCTTTCGGTTGCGCTCGAAGCAAGGCCGGCGGCGATCGCGGCTGCCATATCGTCGCGCGCGCCATGGGCAATGTGGCCGTCTCCAGCGGATGTGTACCAGTGCCCCGAGGCGATGGCGTGCGGCAGCGCCATGAACAGGTTCTCCTGATACCAGCCGTTGCGGAAGATGGTGTAGGGGATACCGCTCGCCTTGATCGCCTGCTCGGTGCCGTGGTGATCGGGCGCAAACAGTACCGGCGATCCTGGCTCCGGATTGGGCATCGACGTGTAGAGCAGATGCGAAACGCCGGCGCTTTTTGCGGCGGCGACCGCGGCCTCATGTTGCTTCAGGCGCTTGCCCGGAACGGCGAGCTCGTTTGTCGAAATGATCAGAACCCTGTCGGCGCCGGTGAATGCACTGGCCAACGACGCGGTGTCGTCGAAGTCGACTGCCCGGATGGTGACGCCTCGGGCTGCCAGATCGGCCAGATTTTCCGGATTGCGGGTGGCGGCGATGATGCGCTGAGGGGAGACCTTGAGCGTGTCAAGCAGATGATTGATGACGCCGCGGCCAAGCTGGCCGGAGGCGCCGGTGACGAGAAGGGTGTCGGTCATGAGATGTCCTGACGTTGCGCCGGAGCGGCGGGTGCATATGTTAGTCTCAAAAAGAGACCAGCACTAAAATAGGAATTGACCCATCCTCGTAAAGAAGGCAGTTTTGCGGGAGGTAGGCACATCCAGGGAACCAGCCATGGACGGCAAGATCGTCAATCTGAGATCGAAGCTCGAGATATACAAAGCAGGCAGCGGTGGCGGAAACCTTGCGGATTGCCCGGTTCGCGACGTGATCCAGGGCATAAGCAATAAATGGAGTTCACTGCTGATGGAGGCCTTGGCCGAGAAGCCGTACCGCTTCGGCGAATTGCGGCGGCTGGTGCCCGATATTTCACAGCGCATGCTCACCCAGACGCTGCACGATCTGCAGCGCGACGGCTATGTGCATCGCCAGGTGTTTCCGACCAAACCGCCGAGCGTCGAATACAGCCTCACCGATCTCGGGCGCTCGATGTTTGGACCCTTGCATCAGCTGATCCAATGGGCCGAGCTCAATCACGGCGCTGTACGCGAGGCGCGGAAGATTTTCGATGCTGCCGAGGGCTGAGCCTCAAGGCCGAGACAGCGGCTTGATTTAGCGACAGCGCTGAAGGATTGTCCGGCCTGGGTTGGGTCGGGCAGATGGGCAATTCTCTGGACATCGCGATTGCCGGCGCCGGGCCGGCTGGACGTGCCGCCGCGCTCTATCTCACGCGCGCCGAACATAGGGTCACCATCTTCGAGCGCTTCGACCAGCCAAAGCCGGTCGGGTCCGGGCTGATCCTGCAGCCGACCGGGCTGACGGTGCTTGCCGATCTCGGCCTGCTCGACGACATTCTGGCGCTGGGCAGCCGCATAGACCGCCTGCATGGTGCAGACGCCAGAACTGGCCGCACCGTGCTGGATGTCCGTTATGATGCCCAGCGCGGCGGTCGCTTCGGGCTGGCGGTGCACCGCGCGGCTCTGTTCGGCGTGCTTTTCCGCGCCGCCCGGCGCCAGGCGATCACCATCGAGACAGGTATCGAGCTCGAGACGCTGGAAACCGGCGAACGGGCAACATTGATCTGCGGCAACGGACGACGGATAGGGTCGTTCGACCTGGTAGTGGATGCCAGCGGTTCGCGCTCCAAACTGCGGCGGTGCGTAACCAATCCGGGCGAACCGCGATCGCTCGCCTATGGCGCGTTCTGGGCATCGCTCGGCTGGCGCGGCGAGGGTTTCGACGAGCACGCCCTGCTGCAGCGCTACGACAAAGCGAGCGTGATGATCGGCGTGCTGCCGATCGGCCGGCCTGAGCCCGGTGCCGGGAAGATGGCGGCATTCTTCTGGAGCCTGAAGCCGGCGGATGCCGAGTGCGTATGGGCGGCAGGTCTCGATGCATGGAAGGCGAGATTGGCCGGGCTGTGGCCTGCATGCGCGGCATTCACCGACCAGATCGACAGTTTCGACCAGCTTTCGCTGGCGCGCTATGGCCATCACACGATGAAGACGCCAGCCGGACGGCGATTGGCCGTTATCGGCGACGCGGCCCATTCGACAAGCCCGCAACTCGGGCAGGGCGCGAACATGGCGCTGCTCGATGCAGCTGCGCTCAACTACGCGCTCATAGGAACGGACCGTATCGATACCGCGCTGGGGGCCTATGTCGGGGCGCGGCGATGGCATGTGCGGGTCTTCCAGGCGCTGTCGCTGGTGCTGACGCCGTTTTATCAATCGGATTCAATTGTGATGCCGTTCGTCCGCGACAGGCTGGTGGCGACGCTGGCAAAAGTCCCGCCGGCGCCGCAGTTTCTTGCTTCCATGGTTACAGGAACGGTGCTCAATCCATTCAAGCCGATCGGGCTTGCGGAAGCGCTGTGGCCGGATCGTTTTGGCGGATGATTTCCGAAAGGTGCGAACCCTTAGCCTGCAAGAATGCATGGAGGCGTTGCGCATGATCGGGAGCGACCGCGTCCTTTACGGATGGGCGTTCGTGCAATGCCTTGCGCCAGGCCTGGATATGCGGTTTTCCGTCCAGGATGCCGAAATCGCCGATCCGGTCAAAGACCTCGAAATAACGGAAAATCGGCCCGTAGACCGCGTCGACCAGTGAAAAACGCTCGCGGTCGAAGCATGGTCCAGCCGCGCCGTTCGCCAGTTCCACTTCCAGGCGATCGAACATTGCTGCCAGAGCCCCGCGTTCGGCGATGAAGGCGGCTTCGGTGAGTGCTGAATAGAAGCGGCCGATGGCATTGAGGATTGCTGAGCCGAACTCGATCCAGGCGCGATGCCGGGCACGGGCATAGGGGTCGGTGGGATGCAGCGGATTGGGCTGGGTTTCCTCGAGGAATTCGAGGATGACGAGCGATTCGAAGATCACCGTTTCCTGGCCGTCATGCTCAACGCGGAGCAGCGGCACCTTGCCGAGCGGTGATATCGCCTTGAACCAGGCAGGCTTGTTGGCGAGATCGACCGTGATGCGTTCGAACGGCACGCCCTTTTCGCGAAGTGAAATCGCCGCGCGCTGCACATAGGGGCAAAGATGATGGCTGACGAGAGTGAGCTTGTCGGTCATCTCACTCCCCCCAGACATAGTTCAAGGCACCGTCCTCGACGCGGGTGGAGAGAAACATCAGGCGGGAGCCCTTCCGCGCCGGGCCTTCGAGGCGATCACCGTTCGCCATGTCGAACGAGGCGCCGTGCCACTGGCAGACGAGCTTGCCGTCCTTGCAGTCGAGCGGGCCACCGAAATGCAGGCAGACGTTGGCGGCGGCGCGGATACGCTCGCCGCTGCGGTAGACATGGACCTCGCGGCCGAAGAACGGAGCGATCAGGCTGCCTGTTTCCGGAATGTCGGCGATCTTGCAGATTTCATGCTTCATCGGAATTGCCTCTCATGATTGATGCGATTGCATCTATATAGATGCATTTGCATCGATCGTCAAGCTTGATGCAATTGCATCTATCACCTACGATGCAATCATGACCGGGATTCCTTCACCTCCAGCCATCAAGGCCTGGGCCCGCCTGATGCGGGTTTCGCGCCAGTTGTTGGAACGAGCCGAGGACGCGCTGAAGGACAGTGGCCTGCCGCCGCTTGCCTGGTACGACGTCCTGCATGAGCTTGCCGAGGCGGGCGAGGGCGGATTGCGGCCGTTCCAACTCACCGAGCGCACCCTGTTTGCGCAGTACAACATCTCCCGGCTGCTGGCGCGGCTCGAAGCCGACGGGCAGGTCGAGAAGCTTCCAGTTGCCGATGACGGCCGCGGGCAAACAGTCCGCGTCACAGACAAGGGACGCGAGACGCGCCGCCGCATGTGGGCTGTCTACGGCCGGTCGATCGCGGAGTTGGTCGGCTCCCGGCTTTCCAATGATGAGCTCGACGCGCTGTCAGCTCTGCTTGGGCGCCTGCGAGATCCGCCCGCCCTGGAGTGACACGCCTTCATGACGAAGATGGCACCGATTGGCGAGGTCAGGCACTGCCCAAGAGGAATGCCAACGTCGCCAGAACGCCAAGCCCGACGCGGACCAGATGCAGATTGCCCCATTTGGCGATCAATGTCCGAGCTTCAGGATTGACGGAGTTCGCGTCCATCGCCTCCAGCAACCTATTTGCCGGCATCATCACCAGCAGCGTCCATGGCCAAGGCAGGATGATCAGCAAGGCACCGACCAGATAAGCGAGATTGCCGGTCAGCCACCAGGCGACGAGGCCCAGAATACAGGCGATGACGGCGATCGAGGCCTGCATGGCGGCGCCGCGCTTGTAGGAAGGCTGCCATTCCTGCAGCAATGCCTTGTCATCGAGGCGAAGCCGCGCCGGCTGCTCGGCGACGCTGACGTAGATAGCCGCGCCAGCGAACACTGCGGCAACGGTCAAGGCAAGCAATCCGGCGAGCATGATCCGTGTCTCCCGTGATGCCCCGCATGGAGCAAACAGAAATAAAGGCTTGCGTCGGGTCGGGCAATACGCCATAAATCCGAACCGTAACGTACGGTACGCCATCGAGCTCGTATCTGAACTGCGGGTGAGTTTGCCTCCTGAGGAAAAACTGTGTTGCACGCTGTGACCGACATCGACACCAGCGAGGCGCTGACGGAGCGGCAGAAGGACGTGCTCGACGCCGCCCTTCGCCTGCTGGTCGAAGAGGGCGATCAGTTGACCATGACCGCCGTGGCGCGGCGGGCGAGCTGCTCGAAGGAGACGCTCTACAAATGGTTCGGCGATCGCGACGGGCTGTTGACGGCAACGGTACAATGGCAGGCGTCCAAGGTGCGGATAGTGCCGGTCGACCGCAAGGGGCTCGACCTCCCTTCGCTGACGGCGAGCCTCGAACGCTTCGCTTCGGACTGGCTCAAGGTAATTTCGAGCGACACCTCGATCGCGCTGAACAGGGTGGCGGTCGGCCATGCTAGTTCGGGGAAGGACGATCTCGGCGCCATCGTGCTGGAGAACGGCCGCTTCGCACTGGCCAAGCGCCTCAAGCCGGTGCTGGAGGCCGGGAGACAGGCCGGGTTCCTTGAATTTTCGGACGCGGAGACGGCGTTCCGCACCTTTTTCGGGCTGGTCGCCCGTGACGTGCAGATCCGCTTGCTGCTTGGCGACCGGCTGGAATTGACTGATGTGGCGATCGGCGGCGACGCCGTCCGGGCGACGCAGCAGTTTCTCGCTCTTTTCGGGGCAAAAACCGGGCCGCAGGGCCCATAGAGCCGGATGATTTCAGGTCAAATCGACCTGAAATCTGAATCCGGCTCTACACTAAAAGATGGAGCATGATGTCGTCCGAAAACCGCTTCACACTTTTCGGCATCATGCTCTGGTTCAAAACGGGAAGGAAGAAAAATGCGTGTCTATTACGATCGCGACGCCGATCTCAACCTGATCAAGGGCAAGAAGGTCGCTATCATCGGCTATGGCAGCCAGGGAAGGGCGCATGCGCTCAACCTCAAGGATTCCGGCGTCAAGGACATCGCCATCGGCCTCAAGGCCGGCTCGGCGACCGCCAAGAAGGTCGAGGCCGACGGGCTCAAGGTGATGAGCGTAGCCGATGCCGCCAAATGGGCCGACCTGATGATGATGGCGACGCCGGATGAGCTGCAGGCCGACATCTACAAATCCGAGATCGCGCCAAACATCCGCGATGGCGCGGCAATCGCCTTCGCCCACGGCCTCAACGTGCATTTTGGCCTGATCGAGCCCAAAGCTTCGGTCGACGTCGTGATGATCGCGCCGAAGGGGCCTGGCCATACGGTGCGCGGCGAATACCAGAAGGGCGGTGGCGTGCCGTGCCTGGTCGCGGTCAACCAGGACGCTTCGGGCAATGCGCTCGACCTGGCGCTCTCCTACGCCTGCGGCGTTGGCGGCGGCCGCTCGGGCATTATCGAGACCAATTTCCGCGAGGAGTGCGAGACCGACCTGTTCGGCGAGCAGGTGGTGCTGTGCGGCGGCCTGGTCGAATTGATCCGCGCCGGCTTCGAGACACTGGTGGAAGCCGGCTACGCGCCGGAAATGGCCTATTTCGAGTGCCTGCACGAGGTCAAATTGATCGTCGACCTGATCTACGAAGGCGGCATCGCCAACATGAACTACTCGATCTCGAACACCGCCGAATGGGGCGAATATGTCTCGGGCCCGCGCATCATCACTGCCGAGACCAAGGCCGAGATGAAGCGCGTGCTGAAGGATATCCAGACCGGCAAGTTCACCTCGGAATGGATGCAGGAATACCGCGCCGGCATGTCGCGCTTCAAGGGCATCCGCCGCAACAACGACAGCCACCAGATCGAGGAAGTCGGCGCCAAGCTGCGCGCGATGATGCCGTGGATCTCGAAGAACAAGCTGGTTGATAAGGCCAAGAACTGAAGGAAATCCACGTTCGTTTCGTTACCCGTCCTCGGGCTTCGCCCTGCGGGCGCGTGGGAATTTCCATGAACAAGCTGGTCGACAAGGCCAAGAACTGATCGCAATTTCATTGCCAATCAAGAAAGGCCGGCGGAGCGATCCGCCGGCCTTTTCGCATCAAGATTGTGTGGTTTCCAGGCTTCTGCACAGGCGCACTATCCTCATCACCGTGATATGCCTGTGCGGGGCATGGCACAAAAGTGCCAAAGGGGGTGAGAGTTGGAACTCAAATTTCTGTTGGTCGGGTTTGCCTGCGCGGTTGCCGGCATGCTCTCCCTCGTCACCTTGCTGAAGTGGTGGGAGGTGAGGGTGGTCAGCCACTGGTCTCCTACGCCGGGAAAGATCATCTCGTCGCGGGTCGAGGCTCGCGAGGTGACCAGTTCGGGATCCGGTTCGGACAGCAGAGGGTCGACCGAAATCCGCAACTTCCCGGCAATCACCTTCGAATACAAAGTGAACGGCAAGACATTTCGCAGTTCGCACTACAGCGTGCAGGAGAACCTTGGAAACTTTGCCGTGGCGGAAACCCTTGCGAAATTTCCAAACGGGGCCGGCGTAACCGTCTTCTACAATCCGGCCGATCCAGCCAAGGCCGTGATCGAACGCACCATGCCCGACGGCTCCTTCAAGTTCATGGTCCAGCTTTCGGCCGGGCTGGTGGTCGGCGCGCTTGTATTGGTCTTCTCCGTCGGCGGCGTCCTCGAAGCGGTCCGGCCGTTTTTGCCCAAGCCGCAGAACCTCGGCGCCGCGGCCCTGCTGCTTTTCATGGGATTATTTGTCCTGCGCATGGGCTTTGCCCAGAAGTCACTTGCGGAACAGGCGGCCAAATGGCCCATCACGGCAGGACGCATCGACGCCTCGGGCCTGCAGAAATTCGAGACCCGCGACAGGTCCGGAGGCGGCTATCGGCCCTGGCGAACAGTCTTCAAATCCCGCATCGTCTACAGCTATAGCGTCGCCGGCCAGCGCTACGCCGCCGATCGCATCGCTTTCGGCGCAAACGTGACGGCTTCGCTGCCGAGGCTCGTCAGCGGTCAATCGCAGCGCTACCTCCAGGGCGACAAGGTTGAGGTCCACTACGATCCCGACAACCCAGTTGCAGCGGTTCTCGAATGCAGGGTGAGCGGGCTTTGGCTCCTGTGGGTCTGCGCCGTTGGCTTGATAGGTGGAGCCGCGCTGCTTGTCGGGGTGATCTAATGCTGAAGCTGCCGTCCTAGACGCTGTAGATCCAGAGGAAGAGGACACTTGTCGTCAGCACCTGACAAGAACTCCGCTGTCGAAGCCCGGCCATGTCAGTCTCAACGTCGCCCCGTCGACCACAATATGGATGACACGGGAGAACGGCTCTTCGGCCGACGGGTCGGATCCGTAACATTGGCTGGCCCGCGCCACCCAGCCCGTGGGCGTCTTGAGGAACGTTGCGTGTTCGCAGCCGAGAGCAGGGACCGACAGCGCGTCGCGGTATAATGTGTAGACAGTCTGGCGTTGAACATCCGCAACGGCGGTACAGTTCGATCTGTTCCCGGACCATATGCCCACATACTGTTCCGCGGCGAAGGCGTGGCCGCACGAAAATGCTAGGATCGAAATGAGCATCAAGAGATTTCGCATGATCGATTCTTCTTTTCGACGTGGCCTTGGGCCATGCTAAAGCATCGATGCTCAGACTTCACAATGATGCTGCTCCAAGGGACTTAAATGATCATCCACAAAGCAGCAGCTATTTTTCTGAGCATGCTGAGCCTGTTGCAAGCAGCGAACGCAACAGAATGTTCGCTCAGCCATGCGACCTATCGCGAGCCGCGTTCGGGAGCGACGATACAGTTCCGGCCAACCAACAATGAGCCGGCCGCGCTGACGACCGAGGTCTTTTCGTTGATCGTGCCCAACACCGACATTCGTCTGCCGTCGGACATTACCTGGACCAATGGCAAGTACTCGTTTCCTGTCGGCACGATCCGGCACACCTGCACCGACGACGATCGTGAGGCTGGTCTCGAGGACGGCACCGGGCTGTGCAGAGTGTGGGATGGGCAGGTCTATGCGTTCAATGCAGGCGGTGCCGAGCAGTTGAGTTCCCGCGAAGCCTCGCCGGCACCGGCAGGGTTGCTGTTGCCTGACTTCGGCGCGATTTTTACCGAATGGCCCGATTTCGCCAAAGCCAATCCCGACGGTTCAGCCTGGGACGCCTTTAGCTTGACGGGTTGTAGCGATGAATAGCAAGAGACTGCCGGCCTGCATCTTCGCCCTGCCGGTCCTTATGGCCATGGCAACCGGCGCTCGTGCCGACCAAAGCAAGCCGTCGCGTCCGCCTGTCGACAAATGCGCTTGGGAACGGCTGGCGGACAAGGATGTCGGGCTGGCTGCCTGGGTGCAGCGCTGCGATTTCGGTTTTCGCCGGATTCATTTCGAGCTTGGCGGCAATGCTCTTGCCATCAAATACAGCGACGGCGGGCCGGCCGATCCCGTCGTCGAAGTCTTCGATATGCTGCCTGGCGAGGCCGCCGATGCTGCGTTGCAGCGCATTTTTACGCAGAAGACCGAGAAAGCCATCGGCACACGTTGCGTGCTCATGCCTTACACCGAAGGGGCGACGCCCGCGCGCATCCTCCGGTATGTTTTCAGTCCCGATGCCGCCTATCGTGAGGAATTGAAGACCGTCGCCAACCCTGACGAGGTCGGCGAACCGCCGTGCGGCGAATGGGGCGAAGCCCCGGACGGCATTCAGTATTTCGAGGTGCAATCACCCGAACTGCGGAAGCTTCTATTCGTTCGCGTCGGCCAGGATGAGCCGCTGTTTGACGAGCAGACACTGCAAGTCCTGCCACCCGGATAGCGCCGGGATCTCAGCCGTAGTGCCAGCTGGGCTTTGGTTCGGTGCCGGTGAACATCACCCCAATTCGGTCCTCGCGGCGCCAGCGGACCACCGCCTTGTAGGCAATGCCGTCGGTCGGAACATAGAGCAGGAACTCATCGGGGACGCGCGCGTCGATCGAGACCTTCAATTCGGCACCGCCGGCATGCATGTTGCGCAGTGTGCATGTGACCTCGGAGTTGGTCATGCCGGTCAGGATCGCCGCGCCCTTCAAGACGCGCTGCCGGTGTTTGTCCCTCTGTTCGTCCTCGGCCATCGCACGCAATCCAGCCATCTTCGCGTCTCGGGCGTTCTGATCGGGAGGATTATTAGACCTGCCTGATAAAAATAGCGTTATCACCAGTGGAGGCTGGCGATTTTTCGCGGTTGCTGGCCGTAAGAAAAAATCGGCGCCGCAACGCGCGGCGCCAGACGATATTATTACCGGCCTGCTCAGCTATAGGGCGAGTAGCATTGCTGGCGCGGCCCGTTATAGGGCTGGAACGTGTTGTCCCAGGCGCGGTACGACCGGTAGCGATTGTAGCACCATTGGACATGCGCGCTGGAAAGCCGCTGTGTCCGGTAGTAGCGCCGCGGTGCGGGCGCATCGTAGTAGTTGTAATTGTTGTATAGGCTGCCGAGGCCAAACCCCAGGCCCAGCCCAAGAATCGCGGCGCCGGCACCATCATCGTAGTAACCGCCGCGGTAATGGCGGCGGTGATGGCGCCAACGCCAGCTGTCGTCCCAGCCGCCATTGTCCCAGTGTCTCGAGAAATGACGGCCGCGGAAATTGTTGGACCGCCATCTCCAATCATTGCCGCCGTGCCATTGCCGAACGCCGTGATTGCGCCAACGCCAGATCTGCCTGTCATTGCCGCCTGCCCAATCTTCACGAATTTGCACGATGTCGGCGGCATTGCCCGCCACCGGCAGCAGGGGTTTGGGCATCGGCCCGGCAAGCGAAGGGGCCGAGAGGCCGGCGATCAGACCGAGGGCCATCAGCCCGGATCTGACAGAAGATAAAAAGAGCGGTTTCATCGCACTCTCCGAAGATTCAGGCCCCACGCCCAGAATACCCCGGGGAAGGGCCTATTGATGGAACTTTCCATCTGAACGGAAGATGAACAAAAAGGTTCCGTCAACCATGGCGAGCGCGCGATCAATCAGAGCCGCCTGGTTTCTGCGCCCTTGTTTTCGGGCGCGCTTGCGGGCAAAGGTCAAAGCCATGTCGCTGCGCCTTGCCACCTTCAACGTCGAAAACCTGATGAACAGGTTTGATTATTCCGGATACCGCAATCAGCTCAACGAAGATCGCACGCTGGCGCTTTTCGACATTCAGAGCGAGGCCGAATACAAGATGCTCGAGCAGGCGCGGGCCATCGCCCAATCCGACGACACGCGGCAGTTGACGGCGCTGGCGATCGCGGCCACCCGCGCCGACATCATCTGCATGCAGGAGGTCGACAATATCGAGGCGCTGAGGGCCTTCGAATATGGCTATCTGTTCAAGATGGTGGGGCAAGGCTACCGGCAGAAATACACCACCGCCGGCAATGATTCGCGCGGCATCGACGTCGCCGTGATGATGCGCAACGAGACCGCGCAGGGCCAGCCGATCGAATTCGTGCGCATGACCAGCTACGCCTATGTCACGTTCGAGCAATTCGGCCTGCACACGCCGGAATTGGCAGCGCTTGGGTATCAGGCCAATGAGCGCATCTTCCGGCGCGACTGCCTGGAAATCGATCTGACGGTGGCTGGCGCGCCGTTGACGCTCTACCTCGTGCATTTCAAGTCGATGGGCTCGCCCCGCAACGGCCTCGACGGCCGTGAAGCGACAATGCCGCTGCGCATCGCCGAAGCTCAAGCAGTGCGCCGGATCATCGAGGAGCGCTTCGGCAAGGACCATGCCGCCGACAAGCGCTGGGCAATCTGCGGCGATATGAACGACTACCGGCAGCGCGTGAAGATTACCGGCGATGCCGTCGACGGCTACCGTTTCGAGGTCATCGACGAGAGCCGGTCCTGCATCGATGTGCTCACTGCCGGCGGCTTTTGTGAAAACGCGGTCGAGCGGCGGCCGGAAATGGACCGCTGGACTTTCTATCACACACGCGGACCGGAAGAGCGGCATCTCTGCCAGCTCGACTACATCCTTTTGTCGAGCGCGCTGGCCAGGCAGAACGCCACCGCGGTTCCCGATATCATCCGCAACGGCCAGCCTTGGCGCACCATATTTCCAGCGGGCCAGGAGGTCGAGCGCTTCCCACGTGCCGGGTGGGACCGGCCGAAGGCATCCGACCATTGCCCGGTAGCAATTGCCCTCGACATGGTGTGAGACAGGCGTGAGTTTCGATCTGCCGCGCAACGTCATCCTGCCGGTCGATGCCATCGACGTCAGGCTCGATTCCGGCCCGCATCCGTTCGAGCGCGATCATGCCGACGCGATCGCCGAGAACTGGCGGCGTGAGACCGCGGCCAAGCCGGCGCTTTTCGACGGCACCGTGGTGCTGCTTTCCGCTCTCAGCTATCGCGACAATCGCCTAGTCGGCCGTTGCCATGCGGTGCGTTATTCGACCTTCATGCTTTGGCGCAGCAATCGACAGGTGCCTGGCGCCGAACATGCCTACGCCCATGCCATGCTGGTCGCCGGCGACAATGCGCTTGTGGCGATCCGCATGGCGCCGCATACGGTCAATGCCGGCCGCATCTACTTCGCCGCCGGTTCGTTCGAGCCAACCGATTTCCGCGACGGCCTTGTCGACGTCGACTTCAACATGATCCGCGAGGTGCGCGAAGAGACCGGTCTCGACCTGTCAGGCGCGACACGCGGCAGGCGCCATTACGCCCTGTCGACGGCAAGCGGCACGGTGATCTTTCGCCGCTACCGCGAGACGGCCTCCGCCGACGACCTGGCACAGCGGATCAGCGCTTTCGTCGCGGCCGAGTCAGAGCCTGAAATCGAAGGCCCCGTAATCATCCGCAATGCAGCCGACCTGCCGGACGGGCTGATGCCGCATATGAGACCGCTGATCGAATGGCACTTTGCGAGCGAGCAAGGTTTCCAACTCTAACGTCGTAGCCTACCTTCAATGGCCTTGCGGTCGTTGCGGGCGGCAACAAAATACAACAGCACGCCGAGACCCAGGAGCGCGCCCATCGCCGTTCCCATCGTCTGCCCAATTACCTGCTGGAAGTCAGCGGTGACGCGATCGGGATTGTCCATCCCATAAAGGATCAAATTCCACCAAAGCCCTGCCAAGGCGGCTTCGACGATCACAATCGCCAGAGCCAGTCGCGCTTTCTTGCTCATCCATTGTTCCCCCCTTAGTCCCCAACAGCATTGTTATCATTGCAGAATGTGCTGCGACAAGGGCAGGTTGCATAAAAAATTGGCAGCGTCTGGAGGCGACACTTGCTGAAATGCCTATTCATGCCTCAGCGCGTCGATCGGGTTAAGCCGCGCGCCGCGCAGCGCCGGGAAGAAGCCGAACACCATGCCGATCAGCGCGGAGAAGCCGACCGCAAGCAGGATGACCGCCGGGCTTGGCGCAAACGGGATCGTCAGCGTCACCGAGGCGAGGCCGGCCAGCGCCAGGCCGATCAGGATGCCGATGATGCCGCCAAGCAGCGACAGCACGGTTGCCTCGACCAGAAACTGGATGAGGATATGCTTTTCATGGGCGCCGATGGCGAGCCTGATGCCGATCTCGCGCGTGCGTTCGGTTACCGACACCAGCATGATGTTCATAATGCCGATGCCGCCGACGAGCAGGCTGACGCCGGCGACGGCGCCGAGCATGCCAGTCATGGTGGTGGTCGCGCTGGCCATGGCATCGGCGATCTGGGTCATGTCGCGGATCGAGAAATCATCGTCGCGGTCGGGCGGGATGCGGCGTGTGTCGCGCAAGATGTCCTCGACGCGCTGCTGCAGCACTGTGGTTGGCGTACGGTCGTCGGCGGCGACATAGATCGAGTCGATGTCGCGATTGCCGGCAATGCGACGCTGATAGGCGGCGAGCGGCATCAGCACGACATTGTCCTGGTCCTGGCCGAAACCGGTATAGCCCTTCGGTTCGAGCAAGCCGATGATCTTGCAGGAGGTGCGGTTGACGCGGATGATCTCGCCTTCGGGGTCGCCGGCGCCGAAGAACTGCTGGCGCACCGTCTCGCCGATGAGGCAGACGCCGGTCCCCGAGCGGGTTTCCGAATCGCTGAACGGGCGGCCCGAAACCAGCTTCCAGTCGCGGGCATCGAGATAGGCGCTGTCGGTGCCGGTGACGCCCGAGGTCAGGCTTTCGGTGCCAAAAATGACGCGCACCTGCTTTTGCGACGCCGGCGCGATAGCGCGCGCGCCGTTCAGATGCGCGACAAGCGCGGTGAGATCCTTGTAGGCAAGAGGCCGGACCACCTGGTCGAGCCCTCCCGGGCCGCCAGGCCCGGCCGGACGGCCGGAACGGATGACAAGCAGATTGCTGCCGAGCTTGGAAATGTCGGACTTGACCTTCTCGGTGGTCCCCGAGCCGATGGTCAGCATGGCGATCACGGCGGCAACACCGATGACGATGCCGAGCAGCGTCAGGAACGAGCGCAGCACGTTGCGGCGGATGGAGCGGAGCGAGAGGCGAACGGTTTCCCAGATCATGGCTAGGCCATCTCGAGATTGGCTGTGTCCAAGGCAACATGGCCATCGAGGAAACGGATCGTGCGCTGGGCATAGCCGGCAACATCGGCTTCGTGCGTGACCATGGCGATGGTCAGGCCGAGCTCGCTGTTCAGCTGCGTCAGGAGTTCCATGATCTCGTGCGTGCGGGCGGTGTCGAGATTGCCGGTCGGCTCGTCGGCGACGAGCAGCGTCGGCCTGGTGACGATGGCGCGGGCGATCGCCACGCGCTGCTGCTGGCCGCCGGAGAGCTCGGCCGGTGTATGATGCTCGCGGCCGACAAGGCCGACCTCGGCAAGCGCCTGCATGGCCAGGCCGCGGCGCTCGCGGGCACCAACGCCGCGATAGATCAGCGGCAGTTCGACATTCTCCGCCGCCGTGGTGCGCGGCAAGAGATTATAGCCCTGGAAGACGAAGCCGACATAGAGGTTGCGCAGCACGGCGCGGCGGTTGCGGTCGAGGCGGCCGGCATCGATGCCCTGAAAGCTGTAGGTCCCGGCCGTCGGCGTGTCGAGGCAGCCAATGATGTTCATGGCCGTCGATTTGCCTGAGCCCGACGGACCCATGATGGCGACGAATTCGCCGCGTCTGATGGCGAGGTCGACGCCGGCCAGCGCATGCACCCGTGCCTCGCCCTGGCCATAGCTTTTCCAGACCTTGTCGAAGCCGATGAGGGTCGCGCCCGATGCCACGATCAGCTCCGCTGCTGCGAGGCGGTAATGACTTGCGCGCCTTCCTCCAGGCCGGAAACGATCTCGGTCAGTTCGCCATCTGTCGAGCCGACCCTGACGTTGACCGGATGCGGCCGGCCATTCTCCAGCACGTAAAGCGTGCGCGAGCCGTTGATGGGCTTCGTCGCCGCCTGCCGCTGGCGGTTGCCGCCCGGGCGCCCCATGCGGCCGGTGAACAGGTCGGTGAGGCTCCAGCCGCGCTCCGCCGTCTGCGCCGGCCGGTAGCGGAAGGCGATCGATGGCACGGTGAGCACGTTCCTGGCCTGCTTGGTGACGACCGAGACGGTGGCTGTCATGCCGGGCCGCAACAGGAGCTCGCTATTGTCGACGTCGAGTCTTGCATCATAGGTAACGACACCGTCGGTGGTGACCGAGGCATAGGAAATGTCGCGGATTTCGGCGTCGAATGGCCGTTCGGGGAACGCGTCAACGGTGAAGCGCGCATGCTGGCCGGGTTTGACGGCGCCGATATCGGCCTCGTCGACCGCAGCCTTCAATTCCATGTTCTTCAAATCCGCGGCGATGACGAACAGCACCGGCGCCTGCAGCGAGGAGGCGACCGTCTGGCCGGGGTCGACCGAGCGCGTCAGTATGATGCCGTCGATCGGAGCGTAGATGGTACTCTTGGCAAGATCCGTCTGCTGCGCCTTGAGATCGGCATTGGCCATGGCGAGGTTGGCTTTGGCGATATCAAGCGCCGCCTTCGAGCGGTCGCGGGTGGCGATTGCCGCTTCAAGCGACTGGTCCGTCGCCATGCCGCGCTTGGTCAATTGTGCCGCGCGCACCAGCGCCTTTTCGTTTTCGGCCACGGTCACGGTGGCGTCCTCGACGCTCGCCGTCGCCGCCTTGGCCGAGGCCTGGGCGCGCTCGATCTGCACCTCCAGCTTGGCGGTGTCGAGCGCGGCCAGCACATCGCCCTTCTTCACCAGCTGGTTCTCGTTGACCGAAACCGAGCGGACGACGCCGGAGAGTTCGCTGGAAATATCGACCTGGGTGAGAGGCTGCAGCGTGCCGGTAGCCGAAACCGCGACGGTAAGGTCGGCCATGGCGGCCAGTGTCGTGGTATACTCGATCTTGGCGGGCGAGCCCGCATACCACTGGTAGCCGACGACACTCGCGGCGACGGCAAGCAGTGCGAACACTGCGTAAAGCCAACCGCGACGGCGTTTTGTCTTCAGGCCCTGGTGGTCGAGCCCGAGCGCCGTCTCGATGGCGGAAGCGGATTCCGTCTTTGGCAGGTTGACAATCTGGTCCACGCCGGACCCCTATGTTCAGTGATATCCCATCAGTGCACAAATCAGGCCTTATGGTTCAAAATTCAAATTAAATTTCGCTCATGTTGGGAATGAGGCAGAGGACTTACTGAGATGCAGCCGCGGAATTACTTGCTTTACGACGTATTCACCACCAACCGGCTGGCCGGCAATCCGCTGGCCGTGGTGCTCGACTGTGATGGGCTGGACGTTGCGGCGATGCAGGCGGTGGCGCGCGAGTTCAACCTCTCCGAAACCGTCTTCGTGCTGCCGCCGGACAACCCGAAGCACCGGGCCCGCATCCGTATCTTCACGCCCGACTATGAAATGCCGTTCGCCGGCCACCCAACCGTCGGCTCGGCGATAGCGCTCGCCGAAATGGCGGGAGAGGCCGCCGGCATCTTCGTGCTCGAGGAGAATATCGGCCCGGTGCGCTGCGCTGTCAGCAAGCACGACGGTTCGACCTTCGCCGAGTTCGACTTGGCAAAACTGCCGGAGCAACTGGCATTGTCGGCCGATCCCGAGGCGATCGGCGCCGCCCTTGGCCTCGGACCGCACGAGATCGGCTTCGAGAACCACCGCGTTTCGTTCTGGTCGGCGGGCGTGCCCTACGTGGCCATCCCCGTCGCCAATCTGGAGGCGGCCGCCCGGATCAGGCTGGACAACCAGGCCTGGTCGGAGCTCGCACCACGCAAGAGCGATTGGGCCTTCGCCAGCCCCTATGTCTATTGCCGCGAGAC
This sequence comes from Mesorhizobium sp. M0663, assembly GCF_040320585.1. Taxonomy (NCBI): domain Bacteria; kingdom Pseudomonadati; phylum Pseudomonadota; class Alphaproteobacteria; order Hyphomicrobiales; family Phyllobacteriaceae; genus Mesorhizobium; species Mesorhizobium sp. M0663. The sequence continues at coordinate 66,940 of NZ_JAMYPX010000008.1, read as the reverse complement.
GGTGCATCACGACAGCGCCTTCCATGTCCGCATGATGGTGCCTGGCAATCCGTCCTACGAAGACCCGGCGACCGGGTCGGCGGCGGCCGCGTTCGCCGGCGCGATCATGCATTTCGACGGCCCGACCGACGGTGTTTCACAACTATGGATCGAGCAGGGGCTGGAGATGGGCCGGCCTTCGCGCATTCGCCTCGAACTGAATGTCGAAGGCGGCAAACTGGCGGCCGCCCGCATCGGCGGCCATGCGGTGAAGGTGGCTGAAGGCAGGTTTTTTGTCTGATCCTACCCTTACGTTTCGTCATCCCAGGGTCTGCGCTCCGCTTCGCGTTCGCTCCGCCCAGGGATGACGAGACCCCGTGCGATTTGTCGGGAAATGAATCCGGCAGGGCTGGACATGGCGGATATCGGCGGCTATATGCCCGCCAACGCCGGTTTTGCCGGCCGAGTGGGTGCGTAGCTCAGTTGGTAGAGCAGCTGACTCTTAATCAGCGGGTCCACAGTTCAATCCTGTGCGCACCCACCAAATTTTTCAGAAAATTGGTGGAAAGACCTAGAAAGCCGGATGTTTCGCCGCTATCGGGTGGCCGCATTTATGCAACCGCTATTGGATAGTCGGCCGCAGACAGCTGAGGATCGCCCGCACTATGGCCAAGACGCCGTCGACGGCATCGAAGTTTGTCCTGCTTTTACCGACGGTCCATTTAAGGTCGAGTGCTTCGGGCAAACGGAGGTCCTGACAGACAAAACAGCCTGAAAGCATAAAGAGGTCTAGATGTCTCGGATCGCCTTCCGAATAGTAAGGAAATTGGAAGAACAACCTTATTGGACCACCATATGCCAGCTTGAAGGTCATCGAGAATCTAATTTCGTGACCAAATCTATCTTCGACAATTCCGCTAAAACTAAGGTCTCGGGCATCGTAGTGATGCCACTGCGTCGATAATCCCAAAGAATCCCAAGCCCTGAGGGTATGCGCTTTCAGTTCTTTGCGATTGGGGAATTTTGCCTCTTCAGGATCGTAGGGAAGGGGTGGACCGATGTAGTCTGTCTCGGTTCGCCAATCTTCCGCGGCGCTGCGAAGATCTTCAAAAATCTGAACGATTCTCGGGTCTGTCTGCTCGCCAGAAAAGATTGAGATTCGCCATTGAGAAATCATCTCGCATAGCTCTTCGACCGTATGGCCCGATCGCTCTGCCCAATCCTCGGTGGCGAGTATCCACGGCGAATTGTATTTCAGCCCGGCAAAGGCGCCGCTCTTGCTGTCGAAATCTCTGATGATCCGAGCAAGAATATCGCGAAGCCCCTGTTTCGGGTCTCCGAAGATCTGTGAGCGTTTGTTCATCAACGCGATCCGCGCTTGGCTCCGCCTTACTTCTCCGAGACCCCAGCCTCCGCAAAGCTTGCCATGCGGGCGTGGCATTCGAGTGCCGAGCGGACGATGTTGATGGCGAGGCAGGCGCCGGAGCCTTCGCCGAGCCGCATGCCGAGGTCGAGCAAGGGTGGCAGACCGAGCGCTTCGAGCAGGCGGCGGTGGCCGGATTCGGCCGATACGTGAGCGGCCATAGTGTGGGCAAGGCCGGCGGGATGCAGCCCGGCCAAGGGTGCCGCGGCGGCGGTGCAGACGAAGCCGTCGAGCAGCACCGGCACGCCGAGATGGCGCGCCGCCAGTGTTGCGCCCAAGATCGCCGCAAGCTCGCGCCCGCCGAGGGCTGCCGCTATCTTCAGCGGATCGGCCAGCGCCATGGCGTGGCGCTTGAGGCCGGCCTCAATGGCGACAATCTTGCGCACAAGGCCGGCATCGTCGAGGCCGGTGCCACGCCCTGTCCATCGTTCCGCGCCGCCACCGAACAGAGCGGTCGAGATGGCCGCCGCCGGCGTGGTGTTGCCGATGCCCATTTCGCCGAAGCAGACGAGGTCGAGTTCCTTGCTGATCGCGTCGTAGCCGGCTGAGACGGCGGCGAGGAAGACCTCGTCCTCCATCGCCGGCTCTTGCGTGAAGTCGCCGGTCGGGCGATCGAGATCGAGCGGGATGACGTCCAGCTCCGCGCCGGCGATGCGGGCAAGCTGGTTGATGGCGGCGCCGCCGCCGGCGAAATTCGCCACCATCTGCACGGTGACCTCCGACGGGAAGGCCGACACGCCTTGCGCGGTGACGCCGTGGTTGCCGGCAAAGACGAAAACCTTGACGCGGTCGAGCTTTGGTATGTCGCGGCCCTGCCAGCGCGCCAGCCAGGCGGCTACTGTCTCCAGCCGGCCGAGGCTGCCTTGCGGCTTGGTCAGCGTGTCCTGGCGGTGGGCGACGGCGTTGGCCGCGGCGTCGCTGCCGCTGTGCAGGTCGAGGCAGGCGGCGCGCAGTTCATCGAGCGATTTGAAAGGCATGGGGCAAAATCTCCGAAACAGAGTCAAGACAGGGAAACGGAAGCGACGAGCAGGATTGCGATCTCGCCGAGCTGCTGCAGGGCGCCGACGGTGTCGCCGGTCTGGCCGCCGATCTGGTTGAGGCAAAGCGCTCGAAACGCGGCAAACAAGAACGCAAGCAGGATGAGCGCGAACATGGCAGCACTGAACCCAAGCGCCAGCAGCGCGACCGCACCGAGTACGGCACCGATGCCAGCTGTTTTAGCCGAGACGGTGCCCGCTTCGGCCGAAAGGCCGTCGCTGCGGGACGGCGGCAGCAGGTGCATGAAGGCGCCGAGCAGGCCGCGCGAAGCGGCATGCGCGGCAATGAGGGCCCAGAAGACATGAGCCGGGCCGGCGAATCCAGAGAGTACGCTCCAGCGGATCAGCAGCGAGACAGCAAGTGCACAAGCGCCGTAGGCACCGATGCGGCTGTCGCGCATGATCTCCAGCTTTCTGTCGCGCGTCTTGCCGCCGCCAAAACCGTCGGCGACATCCGAAAGCCCGTCCTCATGCAGGCAGCCGGTAGCGAGCAAGATCGCGGCAAGGGCCAACGCGGCAACAGGACCTGCGGCTAGGCCGAGCCTTGTCCCGATGGCGTAGACCAGCGCACCGGCCAGAGCGACGGCGAGACCGGCGACCGGTGCAGCCCAGATCGCAGCGGCAAAGCTGCGGCCACGGAAGTCGGTTCCGGGCAGCGGCAGCCGGGTGAAGAAGACGAGGCAAAGCGCGATGTCTTCGAGGAGCTGCCGTTGCGAGGCGTTCATCCGCCCCTCGCAATGGCATGGAAGAACGTGCCGCTGACATTGCCGCGCCGGTAGCCGGAGGCGCCGAGCGGATTGCCTTGCCCGTCGGCGAGGTCGGCCAGCGGCTCGTCACTGCCGGTCGCAATCATCTGCGCATAGTGGAATTCGTGACCGCGGATCAGCGTGCCTTGGCTGCCGAGCGGACACCCGGACCGCAGCCGTGCCTCGCGGTAGCCGAGGTTCATCTTGCGCTTGGCGAAGCTGGTCGAATGGCCGAGGAGGCCAAGCATCCGATGCGTCTCGCCCGACGCGTCCTCGAGTGCCTCGCCGAGCACCATGAAGCCTCCGCACTCGCCATGCACCGGCCGCGTGGCGGCGAACCTCGCCATGCCCGCCCTGAAATTCGCGGCGGCGGCGAGGCGGCCGGCGTGAAGCTCGGGATAGCCGCCGGGCAGCCAACAGATATCGCAATCGTCGCCAGGCGCCTCATCGGCGAGCGGCGAGAACGGCACGATTTCGGCGCCGGCCTTGCGCCAATGCATGGCGACATGCGGATAGAGGAAGGTGAAGGCGGCGTCCTCGGCGAGTGCAATGCGCTGGCCGGGCGGCGGCAGCGCGTCGCCGAAATTGCCCGGCGCAGGCGTGAATGGCGCCGCCAGCGCCATGATGGCGTCGAGATCGAGCGAGCGCTCGACCATGTCGGCCAGGCGGTCGAGATGCGCCATCAGATTCTCATATTCGCCGGCCTGGACGAGGCCGAGATGGCGCTCGGGCAGGTTGAGCGAGGGATCGCGCAGGATGGCACCGACGACAGGCAGGCCGAGTGCCTCGATGGCATCGCCGCATAACCGGCGGTGGCGCTCGCTGCCCAGCCGGTTGAGCACGACCCCGGCCATGCGCACATCCGGATCGTAAGTGGCAAAACCCTTGGCGACGGCCGCCGCCGTGGTCGACTGTCCGGAGACGTCGAGCACCAGCAGCACCGGCAGGCCGTAAAGCCGGGCAAGGTCGGCAGCCGAGCCGGAACGGCCTGGAGCAGCAGGGATCCCGTCGAACAGGCCCATGGCGCTTTCGAGGAAGATGAAATCGGCATCTTCGGTCGCTTCGCCGGCCAGTGCGTTGAGCAGGGCGGGCGGCATTGCCCAGCTGTCGAGATTGATGCCGGACAAGCCTGTGGCGGCGGTGTGGAAGCCAGGATCGATATAGTCCGGGCCGGATTTGGCGCCGCGCACTTTCAGGCCGCGCCGGGCAAGTGCGCGCAAAATGCCGATGGTGACGCTGGTCTTGCCCGAGCCCGAGCGCGGCGCGCCGATGATGATGGCGCGGGTCATGACTCACCCGCCAGTGCCGCGCGCATCGCGACAATACCGCCGACGACGATCAGCGCCGGCGAGGTCAAGCCGGCTGTGGCCGTTTCCTCGGCAATCGTGGCGAGCGTGGCGACGACGATCCGTTCCTGCGGTGTCGTCGCAGCGACAATCACCGCGGCGGGCGTCGAAGGCGCCAGCCCGCCCTCGAGCAGCGAGGCGGCGATCAGCGGCAGATTGGCCATGCCCATATAGATGACCACCGGCTGGCCGGTGCGGGCGATTGCCGCCCAGTCGAGATCATCATCGGTGCCGGCGGCATGGCCGGTCGCCAGGATCAGCGCCTTGTTGATGCCGCGCATGGTGCCGGGAATGCCGGTCGCGGCCAGCGCGCTGAGGCCGGACGTCAGGCCAGGCAGGATGCGGAACGGGATAGTTTCCCCGGCCAGCGCCAGCGCCTCTTCGCCGCCACGCCCGAAAATATAGGGGTCGCCGCCCTTGAGCCTGACGACGCGCCGGCCCGCGCGCGCCAGCCGGACCAGCAGAGCGGTTATGTCGTCCTGCTTCATCGACGGCTTGCCGCCGCGTTTGCCGGCATAGAACAGTTCCGCGCCCTCGGCGACAGCGACGACTTCTGGCGAGACCAGCGCGTCATAAACCAGCGCGTCGCACTGTCCGAGGGCGGCTAGCACTTCCAGCGTCAGGCAGCCGGGATCGCCAGGGCCGGCGCCGGCCAGCCAGACATGCCCGGGCTCAAGCTGGCGCGGCTTGAAGTTGAGCCGGGTGAGCGCCTGCTCGACCGTAGTGTTTCTGTTGCTGCCGCTCACAATCCGTCCCGTCCGCGAAAGCGTCGCTGATAGTGCGCGTCGTACAGTGAACTTTCGCCAAAGCCCTCCGCCTCCAGCGAGCGGCCGACGAAGATGATTGCCGTGCGTTCCATCGGATCGGCGGCCAGTTGCGCCTCGATGGTGGCCAGCGTGCCGGTCAGCACGCGCTCGTCCGGCCAGGAGGCACGGAAGACGACCGCCACCGGGCAGTCGGCGCCGTAATGCGGCGTTAGCTCGGCGACGACGCGGTCGATAGCGTGGATGGCAAGGTGGATGGCCAGCGTGGCGCCGGTGCGGCCAAAGCCGGCCAGCGTTTCGTCGGGAGGCATTTGCGAGGCGCGGCCGGAGATGCGGGTCAGCACCAGGCTTTGCGCGACTTCTGGAATGGTCAGCTCGCGGCGCAGCGCTGCCGCCGCAGCGGCGAAGGACGGCACGCCCGGCGTCAGCGTGTAAGGAATGCCGTGCTTTTCCAGCCGGCGGATCTGCTCGGCAACGGCGCTCCACACCGAAAGATCGCCGGAATGCAGGCGGGCGACATCATTGCCGGCCGCGTGGGCGGCCAGATATTCGGCCTCGATCTCGTCGAGCGACATCGGCGCGGTGTCGATCAACCTCGTTCCGGGCGCGCAGTGCTGCAACAGCTCCGGCGCGACGATCGATCCGGCATAGAGGCAGACGGGACAACTGCCGAGCAGGCGGCTGCCGCGCAAGGTGATGAGGTCGGCAGCACCCGGGCCGGCACCGATGAAGTGAACGGTCATACCGCATCTCCGCTGATGGCGATGGCGCAAGTGACAGCACCGAGCACGGTGCGCGGCCCGAGCAGTTTTGCGCCTTTGCCGGCGGCGGCAAGCGCCGAGGCTTCGGAAACCGACGGCGTGCCGGCATGCTCCTGCGATAGGTCGGAACGGCTGGTCGTAGATGCGGCTTTGAGTTCATCCTGTTCGACGACGATCACCGGAAGGCGGAGTTCGCGTCCGGCGGCGAAGATTGCCGCTTCATCCTGCTTGAGAGACGCGGTCGCGAGGGCTGAAAGCGCGGGCAGGGCAAGCCCGTGCGCTTCCAGGGCGGTTTCTACCGCGGCAAGCACGTCGCGCGCGCTGACGCCTTTGCGGCTGCCGATGCCCGCGACCATCATGGCTTCACCCAGCTCCATTGAGTGACCGGCATAGCCGGCCGCCAGGCCTGCATCGAACCAACCGGCGAAGCACGGGATATAGCAATGCGGGTGAGCTGGCCGCCGTGCGCGGCGTGACGGGAAAGCAGCAGCGCCTCCATCTCCAGGGTCACCGCATTAGCGACAAGGCGGCCGCCGGCAGGCAAGGCATCGATGGCTCCCTCCAGCACGCCGGCATCGCTGCCGCCGCCGCCGACGAAGATCGCCGCGGGCGTCTCCAGCCCGGCAAGAGCTTGCGGTGCCGAACCTTCGACGACGGTGAGACCGGGAACGCCGCAGGCCGGGGCGTTGCGTCGGATGCGGGTGGCGCGGGCCGGATCGGCCTCAACGGCAATGGCGCGCATGGAGGGATGGGCCAGCATCCATTCGATGCCGATGGAGCCCGATCCGGCGCCGATGTCCCACAGCAGTTCGCCGCGTCTTGGCGCGAGAGCGGACAGGGTGACGGCGCGCACTTCGCGCTTGGTGATCTGGCCGTCATGCTCGAACAAATGATCGGCAAGTCCCGCTGTCAGCGGCAGGATGCGTGCTTGCGAAGTCGATTCAACTTCGATCGCGAGCACGTTGAGCGGGTTGATCTTTTCGAGGTCGAAAGTGCCGGCGCTCGCCGAGCGCAGCCTTTCGTTCGGCCCACCCAGCGCCTCCAGCACCGTCAACCGCGAAGCGCCGAAGCCAAGTTCGGTCATGAGACGGGCAATCGCTCCCGGTGCATCGCTGTCCGAGGTCAGCGCGAGAATGCGGGTGCAAGGATGCAGCAACGGCCGGATCAGGTCGAGCGAGCGACCATGCAGCGAGGCGGTCTCGATATCCTGCAGCGGCCAGCCAAGGCGGGCGGCGGCCAGCGAGAAGGCCGAGGGCGCGGGGATCACCCGCATACCCTCTGCAGCGACCTTGCGGGCAAGGGTGACGCCGACACCGTGGTAGAAGGGATCGCCGGAGGCCAGCACGCAGACGCGTCTGCCGGAGAGCGCCAGCACGTCGCGCAGCTCGGCATCGAAAGGTGTCGGCCAGGCGCGCGCTTCACCTTTGGCGAGCGACGCGACGAGGGCAAGGTGGCGCTTGCCGCCGAAGACGAATTCGGCCTCCGCGATCAACCGCTTGGCCTCGTCGCCGAGACCCGCTACACCGTCCTCGCCGATGCCGATGATCGTGAGCCACTTTGAGGTGAGCTTGGCGCCGCGCGGAGCTTCAGCAGGCATGATGACCCACCGCATTCTGATCCTCGGCGGAACCACCGAAGCCCGGCAAATGGCCGGAAAGCTGGCCGCGCGCCCGGATATTTCGGTCATACTGTCGCTGGCCGGCCGCACCGAAAACCCGGCCGCGCAGGGGGTGCCGGTGCGGGTCGGCGGCTTCGGCGGTGCCGGCGGGCTGGCGGCGTATCTCCGCCAGAACAAGATCGACCTGCTGATCGACGCCACGCATCCCTATGCGGCGCGAATCTCCGCCAATGCGGCGGAAGCAGCGCGCATGACCGGCGTGCCTATCGTTACGCTCAGGCGTCCCGGATGGGAGGCGGTCGAAGGTGATCGCTGGATGTTGGTCGACACCGTTGCCAGCGCGGTGACGGCTTTGGGATCGGTGCCGCGCCGCGTATTCCTGGCGCTCGGGCGACAGGAGGTCGCTGCCTTCAAGGCCGCTCCCCAGCATCATTATCTCATCCGCAGTGTCGACCCGGTCGAGCCCAGGCTCGCTGTGCCCGACGCGACCTATCTCTTGGCGCGCGGGCCGTTTCGGGAAGTCGACGAACATGCCCTGCTTCTGCAACACCACATCGAAGTCGTTGTTTCCAAAAACAGCGGCGGCGAGGCAACCTACGGCAAGATCGCGGCCGCGCGAGCGCTGGGAATCGAGGTGGTGATGATCCGCAGGCCGGCGCTGCCGGACGTCACGTCGGCTGAGACCGTCGAATCTCTTGCCGCGATGGTCGATCATTTTCTGGTCGGTCATGTTCTTGGGCCAGCTGCCGAACGCGGCGTGTAGACCAGCGCGGCCTTGTCACCCCGCTTGATGATCCTGGTTTCCGGCGAGCCGATGATGATGCAGGTCGCCATGTCGGCCTTCGCGGCATCGGCGTCCGCCAGCAGAAAAACCTCGATGCGCTCGTCGGGACGGCCGGCGGCACGGCCGAAGATCACCGGCGTGGTGCCGGGCAGGATCGCAGCAAGGCATTCGAAGGCGCGGCCTAGCTGCCATGGGCGCGCCTTACTGATCGGGTTGTAGAGCGCGATGACGAAGCCGGCGCCCGCTGCCGCCAGCAGGCGTAGCTCGATCAGGTCCCACGGCTTCAGATTGTCGGACAGCGATATGGCGCAGAAATCGTGGCCGAGCGGCGCGCCGATGCGGGCGGCGACGGCGAGCATGGCGGTGATACCGGGCACGATGGCGATGTCGACCGCGCGCCATTCGGGTGGGCCCGCCTCTATCGCCTCGCAGACGGCCGCGGCCATGGCGAAGACGCCGGGATCGCCGCCCGACACGACGGCGACATCGTGGCCTTCCGCAGCCTTCAGCAGCGCGTCCTTGGCGCGCGCGAGTTCCTCGCGATTGTCGGAAGCGACGCGAATCTGGTCGGGGCGCAGATCGAGCCGGTCAAGATAAGGCTTGTAGCCATAGAAGAATTTTGCCTCGGCAACGGCGCGGCTTGCCTCCGGCGTCACCTGGTCGGCGTCGCCGGGCCCGAGGCCGATGACGGTGAGGCGGCCGCTCATGCTTCGGCTCTCAATGCGTTTGGCCGGCCCGACCAGCCGGCCACCAGCACGATGGCGAAATAAGGCGCCTGGCCATCCTTTTTGTCGGCAAGCCGCATCGAGACACCGCCCGGCATGGTGCCGCGCTCGACATAGATGGCCCGCGCCAGCTTGTCGGTTGCCTCCAGCGCGCGCTTGATCTTGGGCAGGTTGCGGCCGACCTTCATGATCACGGCGGCGTCGGTGTCGGCGAGGCGGCGCATCAGCTCGAATTCGCTCATGGTGCCGGGCAATACGGTCAGTACGTCGTCGCCCTGGACGATCGGCAGGCCGGTCGCCGACCAGCAGCCGGACATGGCGGTGATGCCGGGAATGACTTCGGTCGGGAAGCGGTGCGCCAGCCGGACATGGAGATGCATGTAGGAGCCGTAGAAAAGCGGGTCGCCTTCCGAAAGCACAGCGACCATCCTGCCGGCGCTGAGGTGCGCGGCGACCTTTTCGGCCGATTCCTCGTAGAAATCGGTGATCTGCGAGCGGTAATCGCTGTGATCCTTGTCGATTTCGGTCGTCACCGGATAGAGCAGCGGCAGTTCAATCAAATCGGAGCGAAAATGGGTTTCGACGATGGCCCGGGCGTTGCTGTTGTTGCCGCGCTTAGCGAAATGCGCGACGACATCGGCCTCGGCCAGCGCGCGCACTGCCTTCAGCGTCAAGAGTTCCGGGTCGCCGGGTCCGGTGCCGACGCCGACAAGCCTGCCTTTTGCAATCGCATTCATAGGCCCGGCCTCGCCAATGCATTGAGGGCGGCGGCGGTCATGGCGCTGCCGCCCAGCCGGCCGCGCACGATGGCGTAAGGCACGCCATAGGAATTTTCGGCCAGCGCATCCTTCGATTCAGCGGCGCCGACAAACCCGACCGGCATGCCGATGATCGCCGCCGGCTTCGGGGCGCCGTCGCGCAGCTTCTCCAGCAGATAGAAAAGGGCTGTCGGCGCATTGCCGATGGCGACGACCGAACCGGCCATGCGCTCGCCCCACAGGTCGATCGCCGCGGCCGAGCGGGTGTTGCCGATCTTTTTCGCGATGTCGGCGGTCCGCGGATCGCGCAGCGTACAGATCACCTCGTTGCCGGCCGGAAGCCGGGCGCGCGTGACGCCATGCGAGACCATCTGCGCGTCGCAGAAGATCGGCGCGCCGGCCCCCAGCGCCGTGCGCGCAGCGGCGACGAAATCGCTCGAGAAAACGAAGTGCCTGCAAGCATCGACCTGGCCGCAGGCGTGGATCATGCGGATAGCGATTTCGGCCTCGGCTTCGGAAAAGCGCGACAGGTCGGCCTCGGCGCGGATAATGGCGAAGGAGCGCTCGTAGATCGCCGTGCCGTCATGGATGTAGTCGTAGGCGTTCTGGGCGGGCATGCTCATTCCTGTCGGTAGATTTCGGTGATGCCGGCCGCGCCGAGCCTTGCCAGGCAGGCGGCAGCGGTTTCGCCGGAATGTCGTGCGCTGCGGATCATCGCTGCAACGCGGCCGATGCCGTGCGCGGCGTCGTAGCCCGGCCTGTATCCGGCGGGCAATGCCTTTGCCGTCCCGTCCACGACAAGTCCGGCTCCGTTTTCGCCACCGACCAGGGTCAGCGCCGCCGGACCGGGATGGGCGCAACCCTTGGCGCAGCCGGAGATGTGCAGCGTCAGCGAGGAATCGAGGATATCGCGGTCTTCCACGGCGATGGTCTCGGCGATGTTGCGTGTCGCGATGCGGCCCGAGGCACAGGCGGAAGCACCCGGGCAGGCGGCGATCCTGGTGCGCGGATCGGCTGCGTCGGTGACGAAGCCGAGGGTTGCGGCGGTTTTCTGGAGTGAAAGACATGCGGCTGGGGAGAGGCCAAGCAAAAGCAGCGTGCGACCCGGCGCCAGACGGATTTCGGTGGTGCCGAGGATGAGGGCGTATTGGGTGAGATCGATAAGTTTTTGCGCTGGTATGCTGCCGAACGGCAGGCCGATGCCGAGGGAGGTACTGCCGGCTGCCAGATCGAAAACTCCGATGGGCCGGCGATCCTTCGCGCCCCCCTCTGTCCTGCCGGACATCTCCCCCTCTAGGGGGGAGATTGCGCCTTCGTCTCCGATTTCGCCAATCGCCGAAGGTGCTGGGGGGAAGCCGCCGGCGAAGCTGCCGATCTCCCCCCTTGTGGGGGAGATGTCCGGCAGGACAGAGGGGGGCGCGACGGATCGCCAACTTGCGAGAGATCTCAGCTGCCTCGCCGTCAAATCCCGCGCATGGGCATCGCGGCCCTTTTCGGCAACCATCCTGAGAATGGCGACGGCGATGTCACAAGCCGCATCTTCCTCGGACATCGCCAGCGGCGTGGCACCCTGCGCATCTCCGGCGAGCGATACCCGCCACTTAATTCCGTCGGCGGCCCGCACCCCGACCAGCCTGACATCGGCCGTAACCGCATCCATTGTCAGCTGCCCGCCGCCGTCAACAATCACCGACACCTTCGGGCCAAGCCGTTGCGTAACACCGGCGTCCTCAATTGCCGCCCGAATCCGCTGCGCCATTGGGCGCGGGTCGGCTATCTCCTCCTGGTCGAGCCCGGCCAGCGGGCCGGTCTCGACGGGCACGCCGGTGCGCACCGCGATGCCGAGCGCATCGACCTCCATCGCCAGCAGCCGCGCGCTTGCCGACGTCAGGCCGCGGATCTGCAGGCTGCCGCGGGCGGTCACTTCCATGATACCGTTGCCATGGCGCAAGGCAGATTCGCAGAGTCCGATCAACGATTTCGGCAACAGTCCTCCAGCGACCGGATTGAGCCGCACCAGCAGCCCGTCGCCGGTCTGCATCGGCGCGGACAAGGCAGGGCAGGCGCCACGGCGCGAGAAAGCGTTCATGCCGCCACTCCCAGAGCTTGCGCTTCGGCAATCAGTGCGGCGAGATCGTCATCGATCGAATTGCGCAGCGGATGCCAGAGCCCGCGCCGCCGTGCCGACAGCAAACGCTCGGCAATCACCTTCGCCGCCGCCGGGTTCTCGCGCAGTATGAAGGCGCGCACCACGGGGTCGCCAAGATAGGCGTCGTGCATCGCCTCGATCAGCGTGCCCGATATGGCATGGGTAGTCTCAGCAAAGCCGACAAGCCGGTCGACCGTCTCGGCGAATTCCGAGGCGCCGCGCGGGCCATGACGCATCTGGCCGGCGATGAAGCGCGGGTTGACCGCGCGGGCGCGAACTACCCGGGATACGGCCTCACCAACCGAGCGCGGCTTCGGTCTTTGCGGGTCCGTGGTGTCGAGCACGATCACGTCGGCGTTTTTGCCGAGCGCGGCAAGTGCTGCAGAAAAGCCGCCGATGAAGGCGACGTCGGCCGAGCCTTCGAGGATGTCGCGGCCGGGGTCGTCGCCGGTATGAACCAGAAGATCGGCCTCGGCGAGGCGATCCTCGAACGCGCCGGGCGCCGAAATGCCTTTGCCCTCGGAGCCGCCATAGGCGTGCGAGGTGGCGGCGAGATAGGTGCGGCCGATCTCTTCGCGCGCGGCCCAGTCGCCGCTCGACAACAAGTCCTCGACGCCCGCGCCGTAAGTGCCCGGCGAGGTGCCGAAAATGCGCGGGCTGATCTTGCCGTCGATGCGGGTCCTAGCGGCGAGCGGGTTTTCCGAATCATCCTCGTCGCGGGTCGCCACCGCGTTGGCCGCGGCGTCGATCAGCGCGATCTGGGTCGGGAACATGTCGCGGAACAGGCCCGATATGCGCCAGGTGACATCGATGCGCGGACGGCCGAGTGTTGCCGGCGGCAGCACATCTATGCCGGTGATGCGGCCGGTGGCGGAATCCCATTGCGGCCGGCAGCCCATCAGCGCCAGGCCTTGCGCGATCTCCTCACCGCCGGTGCGCAGCGAGGCCGAGCCCCACAGGTCGATGACCAGCGAGCGCGGCCAGTCGCCATGCGATTGCATGTAGCTGCGGACCACTTCTTCCGCTGCCACCTTGCCCAGATCATAGGCGGTCGGCGTCGGCACGGTGCGCGGGGCGGCGGTAAACAAATTGCGGCCGGTGGGCAGCACATCGCTCCGGCCACGCGCCGGCGCACCGGCCGGACCGGCAGCGACGTGGCGGCCATCGAGGGCGGCAAGCAGCGCGGTTTTTTCAGCTGCCGCACTTTGCCGCCGTACCGGATCAGCCTCGCCTTCCGGCGAGCGGCCGTAAATGTGCAGGCCGTCCTTGATGGCGAAATCCTTGAGATCGCAGAGCCAGGCGTCGATGCGGCGCAAAGCCTCGTCGGCTGCGTCGGTCCTGGCGACGCCTGCCTCTGAGGCGAGGCCGGTCTTTTCCGCCGTCTCGACGATCAGCTTCGCCAGGCGGTCGCGGCGGCGGCGGTCGAGCCCGTCGGCCTGGGCATATTCGTCAACCAGTCGTTCAAGCCTGTGCTGGTTTTCGTCCAGCCCGGCGCCGGTCAGCGGCGGCGGCAGATGGCCGAGCGTGACGGCGGCAATGCGCCGCTTGGCCTGCGCTGCCTCTCCCGGGTTGGAGACGATGAAGGGATAGATGACGGGCAGGGGACCGGTGACTATCTCGGGAAAGCAGTTTTCGCTGAGCGCAACGGTCTTGCCGGGCAGCCACTCCAGCGTGCCATGGGCGCCGACATGGACAATTGCATGGATGCCGAGCGACTTGCGCAGCCAGAGGCCAAAGGCGACCAGCGCATGGCGCGGCGGCAGCGTCGGGTCGTGATAGTCGGCGCGGCGGTCGGCTGAGCGCCCGCGGTCAGGTGCGAGTGCCACGGTGACGTTGCCGAAGGTGGCTGCGCGGAAGGCGAATTTTGCGGCGGCAGGCGCTTGAACACCCCCCTCTGTCCTGCCGGACATCTCCCCCGCAAGGGGGGAGATTGCGCTGTTGTCTCTGCTTTCGCCAATCACCAAGGATGTTGAGCGAGAGCCGTCGGCGAAACTGCCAATCTCCCCCCTTGAGGGGGAGATGTCCGGCAGGACAGAGGGGGGTGCCTCGCACAAACTTGTCTCATCTCCCGCATTCCCCCATGCGGCCGTCACTGCAGCTATCGCTTCAGCAGGCAATTCCGCCGAGTACCCGAGATAGTCCTCAAACCCCAACCCTTCACCTCCACGCTCCAGCGTCTCCAGCAACTCGCGCGGCGTTTGCGGAATCCTTTCAACGGCATAGCCCTGTTCGCTCAGGTCGTGCAGCATTGCCAGCACGCTGGACGGCACGTCGAGACCAACCGCGTAGCCGGTGCGACCGGGGGCGCTCGGATAGTCGGGGATCAGGATGGCGAGCTTGCGCTCCGCACGCGGCGTCCGCTGCAGGCGCACGAAGGCCTCGACACGGTTCGCCACTTGCGCCACGCGGTCGGGCTCAGGCCGGTTGGCGAAGGCGCGGAAGGCCAGCGCCGGGTCGGTTTCGCTTTCGCCCTTGAATGAAATGGCGCCGGCCAGGATGCGGCCGTCGAGCTCGGGCAGGACGACATGCATGGCAAGGTCGGCGGGCGCCAGGCCGCGCTGATTGGTTTGCCAGATGTCGCGGCGGGTGGTCGCGACGATGACCTGGAACACCGGCACGCCGGCGCGGTCGAACAGGGTTTCGACACCGGGCTCGGCACCCGAGGCGAAAGCTGTGGCGGTGATGGTGGCGGCAGGCTTCAGGGTTGCGAGCGCGGTTTCGACAAAGGCGAGCGACGCCGGGTCCTTGAGGCTGGAGACGAACATAGGCACGGGAGCCATGCCGCGGTGGCGCAGGGCTTCGAAAAGCGCGTCGATGGGCGCGACATCGGCGGCGAGCAGCATCGAACGGTAGAAGACAATTGCCCCCACGCCCCCCTCCCCCTCGCGGGGAGGGTGGCCCGCAGGGCCGGGTGGGGTCGTCACGGCAGTGCGCGACGTTTTGTGTAGGCGCGCTTCGGAGAGGACCCCACCCCCGGCCTGCGGCCGGATCCTCCCCTCGAGGGGGAGGGGGACGCCGCGTTCTACGACCCCCAGTCCCGGCTCGTAAAATCCCGCCTTTGGCACGCTAACAGGTTCGGCTACCGCCGCACCCGATCCAGCGAGACTTGCCAGCCTCTGCACCAGCGCCGTCATATTTGCCGGCCCGCCCTCGCGGAAATAGCCAAGCAGGGCGTCCAACTCCTCGCGCGGCAGCGTCGAGCCTTCGATCAGTCGCAAATCCTCGTCGTGGCTCTCGCCCGGTAGGAGCGCCAGCTTGATACCGCGATTTCGCGCGATAACGGCGAGCTGGTCGCAGCCATAGCGCCACCAGTCATAGCCGCCGAGGATGCGGACCAGAATGACCTTGGCGTGGCGGGCGACGCTGTCGATCCACAGGTCGACGGACATCGGATGGCGCAGGTCGCGCAAGGCGGCGAGCCGCATCGACGGCAGGCGGTGCGCATCTGCCTTCCACGCCGCCGCCAGCCCGGCCAGGTCGCTGTCGGTGAAGGACAGCGCCACGACATCCGCAGGCGTTTGCCTGAGATCGACAGGCTCGGCGAGATCGTCGAGCGAGGCGGATGTGGTGGTGAGGATGTGCATCGCGGCTCGTACCTGGGGTCAGCCGGCGAGGATACGCTCGATGGCGGGGCGGTTCAGCCCTTTCAGGCCGATGACGACCAGGCGCGAGCGGCGGTCGTCTTCAGCGGTCCAGGCGCGGTCGTAATAGTGGTTGACGCGCGGACCGACGGCCTGCAGCAGGAGCCGCATCGGCTTGCCGCCGACTTCGACGAAACCCTTGACGCGCAACACGTTTTCTTCCTCCGCCGCCGTGGCGACCCGTTGTGCGAGCTCGTCCGGGTTGGACACAGACGCGATGTCGATGACGAACGAGTCAAAATCGTCATGTTCGTGGTCGAGCTCGTCGTCGTGGTGGGTCTTGCGGTTCTCGATGTCGTCCTCGACGGCGAGGCCGAGGCCGAGCAGCACCGACGGGTCGACCTTGCCTTGCGAAGTCGGTACGATCTTCACCGCCCGCGCAACGTGCTTGCCGATGACGGCATTGGCACGGGCCGAGCCGGCTGCGTCCATCAGGTCGCTCTTCGACAGGATGATCAGGTCGGCGCAGGCGAGCTGGTCTTCGAACACTTCCTCGACCGGATCGTCATGGTCGAGCGTCTCGTCCTGCGCGCGCTGGGCCTGCAGGGCGTCCATGTCGTTGGCTACGCGGCCATCAGCCAGCGCCGGTCCGTCGACCACGGCAATGACGCCGTCCACCGTCACGCGGCTTTTCACCGACGGCCACTGGAAGGCCTGGACCAGCGGCTTGGGTAAAGCGAGGCCGGATGTCTCGATCAGGATGTGGTCGACCCTCGGCGTCAGCGACAGGATCTGGTCCAGCGCCGGGACGAAATCATCGGCGACGGTGCAGCAGATGCAACCATTGGCCAGCTCGACGATGTTTTCCTCGGGGCAGGTGTCGATGGCGCAGCCCTTCAGGATCTCGCCGTCAATGCCGATGTCGCCGAACTCGTTGACGATGATGGCTAGGCGCTTGCCTTTGGCGTTTTCGAGCAAATGGCGGATCAGCGTCGTCTTGCCGGCGCCGAGAAAGCCGGTGACCACGGTGCAGGGAACGCGCGAAAGGGAGGCAGCGGTCATGTCAGGTCCTTCAAAAGGTCAAGGGGAGGGATGCGGGCAACCAGGCCGCGCTTCAGGCAATCGGGACGGCCGCGCCATGGAATGAGCCCATCCGTCGAGGTGGCGAACAGCTTTGCCCCGGTGACGAGATCGGCGCCGCTGGTCGTGGTCAGATCACCGAAGACGTAACTCCAGCAGCCGTCGCGCAGCATGGCCGCGCTGAGCCGGCGCTTGCAATTGCCGAGGCATTCGACGGTGCGGATTTTGATGTTTTCGCTGGAAGCGGCGCGGCGCGTGTCCTCTGCGAGCAGTTCGCCGGCGCGCGGATAAGCGTCCGAACCGGTCTCGTCACGGCAGGACGAGCAGACGATGACGGTAACGCCGGCCGGGGAATCACCATGGCCGGACAATAAATCCGCTGTCTCAGCCGGAAAACTGCTGTCGTGTTCCAAATCAGGCTCCTTGCCCGGAAAACCCGCCAGGCGATCGGATTCTTATGTCCTAGACGGCAGGTCTCCTGGCTCGCGGGTCATCGCCTGGGTGCCGCCTTCCCGGGAATATCCCAGTGGTTTTCGGCCGAGGCTCGTCGCTTACAGTTGCGGGGACAGCCGCGGATTTGAAATCGAGATTTCGCACCGCATTCCCTCTTGGCCCCTGCCGTTGCGGGCAGGGGACCGTCTGGAACGGATTTAGGCTTGTGGAGGCAGTCGTGTCAACGCACGTCTATGACGCGGCGATATCCGCGAGCGGCCGGCCGAGGTCGCCGGCAGCGGTCACCTCGATGCGTTCCAGGCCGAGCCAGCCCTGCATCTGCTTCAATTCTTCGAAAAGCTCGGCTGCGGTTTGCAGCGAGGCGCCGGGCTCCGCATAGGCGGCATGGACGCGCAAGACGCCGGCCGGGCGGTCGGCCCTGAGGTCGACGCGCCCGACGATGCTGTCGCCGAACAGGAACGGCAGCACGTAATAGCCATACTGGCGCTTTTCGGCCGGCGTGTAGATCTCGATGCGGTAGTGGAAGTCGAACAACCGCTCGGTGCGCGATCGTTC
Organism: Mesorhizobium sp. M0663; assembly: GCF_040320585.1. Taxonomy (NCBI): domain Bacteria; kingdom Pseudomonadati; phylum Pseudomonadota; class Alphaproteobacteria; order Hyphomicrobiales; family Phyllobacteriaceae; genus Mesorhizobium; species Mesorhizobium sp. M0663. The sequence goes on along the minus strand of NZ_JAMYPX010000008.1, from coordinate 49,181 downwards.
GAAGACGACAGGATCGAACGGCGCGAGCAAGGCGCGCGCCTCGATCTTGCGCGGCAAACGGGCGTCCTTGTGGAGATAGGCTGTTTTGTTCCAGCCTTCGACGCTCACCGGCAACAGGTCGCCGGCCTCGACCAACTCCTCGATGCGGCCCTTGATGTCGGCGGGCGAGAGGCGGAAATAGTCGCGCAGGTCTCCTGCCGTGGCGATGCCGTGGGCGCGGGCCGAGATGCGCAGCAATTCGCGGTGAGCATCCTCGGGACGGGGAACCGGTAGCGCGAGTACCGCCGGCGGCAATACGCGCTCCGGCAGATCGTAGAACCGTTCGAAGCCGCGGCGATGCGCCGTGGTGATGCGGCCGGCCCAGAACAGCCATTCGAAGGCGTGCTTGGCATGGCTCCAGCCCCACCAGCCGCCCGAACCCTTCTGGCCTTCGAAAGCCGACGCCGCGATCGGGCCTCGTTCGGCGACCTCGCGATAGATGTCTTCGATATAGGCGGCGTGCTCGCGGCCCCATTTGGCCAGTCCGCTGTACATTTCGTCGCCGCACTCGGCCCGCTGCATGCGCCAGCGCATCAGCGGATAGGTCTCGACCGGCAAGAAGGAGGCTTCGTGCGCCCAATATTCGAAGACCATGCGCTTGCGCGTTACGGCGGCGTCGTCGAGCAGCGCCAGCTTGTAGGGGCCAAGCCGCGAATAGAGCGGCATATAGTGGGCGCGCACCACGGCGCTGACGGAATCGATCTGCAGCAGGCCGGTACGGGCAAGCACGCGGGCCAGATGCCGGCGGTCAGGCGTGCCGGTGGGGCGCGGGTCATTGAATCCCTGTGCCGCGAGCGCAATGCGGCGGGCCATGGCAAGCGAGATTTTTTCCTTCATGAAGGCGGCATCCGGACGATTTTAGACAGAGAAAATGACCTGCGATTCCGTGCCATGCTAACAGGGTTTTGGCGGCATTCATGTCAGGAGAGAAAAGTGGAGTAAAAAGTGAAGGAAATCAAACAGGAGCGGATCGGACCAGTTTTCCCGGATATGCCGTCCAGCACCGCGATTTGAACAAGGTTTGACTTGCTTCGCCGAAAGCGCTGCGCTAACCCTCGCCGCGTTGCAGCATAGAGCCTCCTTAAAACGGTTCAGTGGTTAAACTGTCACGCTTCCGCAAGTGGGTCCGGTGCTGTAATCAGAGTGGATTGGCCGCCAACGGAAACTGCAGCATGAACGCACTTTTAGGTTCGTACCTGCCCATCGTCCTGTTCATCGGCGTGGCGCTGATCGTCGGGCTGGCGCTGCTCGCCGCACCCTTCCTGGTGGCCTATCGCAACCCCGATCCGGAAAAGCTTTCGGCCTATGAGTGCGGCTTCAACTCGTTCGATGACGCCCGCATGAAATTCGACATCCGCTTCTACCTGGTGTCGATCCTGTTCATCATCTTCGATCTGGAGGTGGCCTTCCTGTTTCCGTGGGCGGTGTCGTTCAGCCAGATCGGCATGCTCGGTTTCTGGTCGATGATGGTGTTTTTGGCGGTGCTGACCATCGGCTTTGCCTATGAATGGAAAAAAGGAGCGCTGGAATGGGATTGAACGACAGTTCCGGCACGCTCGTCGCGCCGAAGCCCAAGGGCCTCATCGATCCCAACACCGGCAGGCCGGTCGGGTCCGACGATCCATTCTTCCTGGAGATCAACAACGAGCTCGCCGACAAGGGCTTTCTCGTCACCTCGACCGAGGCGCTGATCACCTGGGCGCGCAGCGGCTCGTTGATGTTCATGACCTTCGGTCTCGCTTGCTGCGCCGTCGAGATGATCCATACGTCGATGCCGCGCTATGACTCGGAGAGGTTCGGTGTCGCGCCGCGCGCGTCTCCGCGTCAGTCCGACATCATGATCGTTGCCGGCACGCTGACCAACAAGATGGCGCCCGCGCTGCGCAAGGTCTACGATCAGATGCCGGAGCCGCGCTACGTCATCTCGATGGGCTCATGCGCCAATGGCGGCGGCTATTATCATTATTCCTATTCGGTGGTGCGCGGCTGCGACCGCATCGTGCCGGTCGACATCTACGTGCCCGGCTGCCCGCCGAGCGCCGAAGCGCTGCTTTACGGCATCCTTCTGCTGCAGAAGAAGATCCGCCGCACCGGCACGATCGAGCGGTAAATCGCCGTGGATGAAGATGGGATTATTCATGGCAACCCTGAGCCTTGGCTGGATTTGATGTTCAAGACGTCTGAACAGCGATTTGTAAAAACGGACGCCGGTTCGACGTTTTATTCTTCTGCGCTTTTAGCAGATACGAAATTTGGTGCTGCTGGTCTCGGTGTCGACATTCGACTAAATGATTGGGAGGCTGAGCCGACAAGCGACCCACGAATAGTCTTTTATCATGGCGACGTGAGACTGCGTTCGCTTGGCGATCGAACCAAGAACCTGATTGCTGAAATGTCGGCCAAGCTTTCCTCTTCGGCGCCGGGCCAGGGAGCAGTTACCGAAAAGTTGTTTGTGGAGTGCGTTGCCCTGAACGGGGACCCGGCAAACCTCGAAACCCGGCAGTTTGTCGGAAAGCTGTTTTTTGGCGAGCTGGGTGACGATGATGAATGCCAGGTTTTTTTGACCATTGACGCGGCCACGGAGAGCGGTTGGTTCGGTGAGAAAGATCCGGAAGACTCACGCAAGATTCTGGACTGGTTGGCGAGGCTGTCATGACCCAGGCGTTGAATGATCTCTCGACCTATCTCGGCGAGAAACTGGTCGGCCGGATCGGCGAGGCGGTATTCGCCTATGGCGAACTCACCATCCCAGTCGAGCCGCGCGACCTGATCGAGGTGGTCACCTTCCTGCGCGACGATCCGAAATGCCAGTTCATCTCGATCATCGACGTTTGCGGCGCCGATTATCCGTCGCGGGCAAAGCGCTTCGACGTGGTCTATCATTTGCTGTCGCCGAGACAGAATATCCGCGTCCGCATCAAGGTCCAGGCCGACGAAGAGACGCTCGTGCCGTCGATCACCGGGATTTATCCCGGCGCCGACTGGTTCGAGCGCGAGACCTACGATCTCTACGGCGTGCTGTTTTCAGGCCATCCGGATCTGCGGCGGATTCTGACCGATTACGGCTTTGAAGGCCATCCGCTGCGCAAGGACTTTCCGCTGACCGGCTTCGTCGAGGTGCGTTACGACGACGAAGCCAAGCGCGTCATCTACGAGCCGGTCGAGCTCAAACAGGAATTCCGCAATTTCGATTTTCTCAGCCCTTGGGAGGGGACGGATTACGTCCTTCCAGGCGACGAAAAAGCCAAGACGAATTGAGACGCCAAAATGGCTGAGACTTCCGTTCGCAACTTCAATATCAACTTTGGGCCTCAGCACCCTGCTGCCCATGGTGTTTTGCGGTTGGTTCTAGAACTCGACGGCGAAGTCGTCGATCGCGTCGATCCGCATATCGGGCTGTTGCATCGCGGCACGGAAAAGCTGATCGAGCATAAGACTTACCTGCAGGCCGTGCCCTATCTCGACCGGCTCGACTATTGCGCGCCGATGAACCAGGAGCATGCCTTCGCGCTTGCCGCGGAGCGGCTGCTCGGTATCGAGGTGCCGAAGCGGGGGCAGTTGATCCGAGTTCTCTACTCCGAGATCGGCCGCATCATGTCGCACATCCTCAATGTGACGACGCAGGCGATGGATGTCGGCGCGCTGACGCCGCCGCTGTGGGGCTTTGTCGAGCGCGAAAAGCTAATGGTGTTCTATGAGCGCGCCTCGGGCTCGCGCATGCATGCTGCCTATTTCCGCCCCGGGGGCGTGCATCAGGATCTGCCGCAGAAGCTGATCGAGGACATCGGCAAGTGGATCGACCCATTCCTGAAATCGGTCGACGATCTCGACGCGCTTTTGACCGGCAACCGTATCTTCAAGCAGCGCAATGTCGACATTGCCACCGTCTCCTTGGCGGACGCCTGGGCCTGGGGTTTTTCCGGCGTCATGGTGCGCGGCTCGGGCGCGCCGTGGGACCTGCGCAAATCGCAGCCTTACGAATGCTATGCCGAGCTGGATTTCGACATTCCGATCGGCAAGAACGGCGACTGTTTCGACCGTTATCTGGTGCGCATGGAAGAGATGCGGCAGTCGGCAAAAATCATGCGCCAGTGCGTCGACCTGTTGCTCGGCAAGGAAGGCAGCGGACCGGTGTCTAACCTCGACGGCAAGGTGGTGCCGCCAAAGCGCCAGGCGATGAAGCGCTCGATGGAAGCGCTGATCCATCACTTCAAACTCTATACCGAAGGCTACCGCGTGCCGGCCGGCGAGGTCTATGCGGCCGTCGAGGCGCCGAAAGGCGAGTTCGGCGTCTATCTGGTCTCGGACGGCACCAACAAGCCCTACCGCTGCAAGCTGCGCGCGCCAGGCTTTGCACATCTGCAAGCCATGGATTTCCTCTGCCGCGGCCACATGTTGGCCGACGTTACCGCCGTTCTCGGCTCCCTCGACATCGTGTTTGGTGAGGTCGATCGCTAAATGTCAGTCCGCCGTCTCGCAGAAGCCAGCCTCCAGCCAGCCTCCTTCGCCTTCAACCGGGCGAATGCGGCGGCGGCGAAGCAGTGGATCAAGAAATATCCGAAGGGGCGCGAACAGTCCGCGATCATTCCCTTGCTGATGCTGGCGCAGGAACAGGAAGGCTGGGTGACCAAGGCGGCGATCGAGACGATCTCCGACATGCTCGGCATGCCCCGTATCCGTGGGCTCGAAGTCGCGACCTTCTATACGCAGTACCAGCTCAATCCGGTCGGTACCCGCGCGCATATCCAGGTCTGCGGCACCACGCCCTGCATGCTGCGCGGCTCGGAAGCGCTGATGGATGTGTGCCGCTCGAAAATCCATCACGACCAATTCCACACCAACGACAAGGGCACGCTGTCGTGGGAGGAGGTCGAGTGCCTCGGCGCCTGCGTCAACGCACCGATGGTGATGATATTCAAGGACACCTATGAGGATTTGACGCCGGAGCGGCTTGCCGAGATCATCGACCTCTATGACGCCGGCAAAGGTGCTTCGGTGACGCCAGGACCGCAAAACGGCCGCATCACCTCGGAGCCGGCCAGCGGCCTGACGACCCTCAAGAGCGAAAAGGCGATCCTCAAGGCGACCCGCGACCGGGAAACCAGGGCGGCGACCAAGGCCGCCAAGGATGCAGAGCCGGCGGCTGCCGCCGCAGCACCAGTTCCGCCAGCGGCTTCGGCCGCGCCTGCACCGGCGCCGGTTGCGCCCTCGAATGCCAGCAAGCCGAAAACCGATGCGGTCGAGACCAGCCCGGCGCTGAAATCGCCGTCGGCGACGAAAGTCGCGCCTGCGGCGGAAAGGGCGGCGAGCGTCGCAGCGCCTCTGCATTCGGCCGCCAATGCCAACAAGGCCGAACCGCAGGTCGAGGACGTCTCGAAACAGCGCAAGGGCCCAAAGAACAAGGCCGAGCCGGCGTCTGCTTTCAAGGCGCCGGAGGCCAAGGTCAAACCGGCGAAGGCTGCCGCCAAGGCGGCCAAGCCGTCGCCCGGAAACAGGAGCCGGCCGACCGGCAAGAAGCCGGTCTGAGGAACGAGCAATGCTTCAGGACAGAGACCGCATCTTCAACAACATCTACGGCCGCTTCGACAAGTCGCTGGCCGGCGCCATGGCGCGCGGCGCCTGGGACAACACGCCCGGCATCGTTGCCAAGGGGCGCGAGTGGATCGTCAACGAGATGAAGGCATCGGGCCTGCGCGGCCGCGGCGGTGCCGGTTTCCCGACCGGGCTGAAATGGTCGTTCATGCCCAAACAAAGCGACGGCCGGCCGAGCTATCTCGTCGTCAATGCCGACGAGTCCGAGCCCGGTACCTGCAAGGACCGCGACATACTGCGCCACGACCCGCACACGCTGGTCGAAGGCTGCCTGCTTGCCGGCTTCGCCATGGGCGCGGTCGCCGCCTACATCTATGTGCGCGGCGAGTTCATCCGCGAGCGCGAGGCGCTGCAACGCGCCATAGACGAGGCCTATGCGGCCAAGCTGATCGGCAAGAACAACACCTCCGGCTACGATTTCGACATCTACATGCATCATGGCGCCGGCGCCTATATCTGCGGCGAGGAAACGGCGCTGCTCGAAAGCCTCGAGGGCAAGAAGGGCCAGCCGCGGCTGAAGCCGCCATTTCCGGCCAATGTCGGCCTCTATGGCTGCCCGACGACGGTCAACAATGTCGAGTCCATCGCTGTCGCGCCGACCATCCTGCGCCGCGGTGCCGCCTGGTTCTCGTCCTTCGGTCGGCCCAACAATGTCGGCACCAAGCTGTTCTGCATCTCCGGCCACGTCAACAATCCGTGCACCGTCGAAGAGGCGATGTCGATCCCGTTCCGCGAACTGATCGAGACGCATTGCGGCGGCATCCGCGGCGGCTGGGACAATCTGCTGGCGGTCATTCCGGGCGGCGCCTCGGTGCCGCTGGTGCCGGCCGAGCAAATCATCGACGCGCCGATGGATTTCGACGCGCTGCGCGATCTGAAATCGGGCCTCGGCACGGCGGCTGTCATCGTCATGGACAAATCGACCGATATCGTGAAAGCGATCGCGCGGCTTTCCTACTTCTACAAGCACGAAAGCTGCGGTCAGTGCACGCCCTGCCGTGAAGGCACCGGCTGGATGTGGCGGGTGATGGAGCGGCTGGTGCGCGGCGAAGCGCAGAAGCGCGAGATCGACATGCTGCTCGACGTGACGAAGCAGGTCGAGGGCCACACGATCTGTGCGCTGGGCGATGCGGCAGCATGGCCGATCCAGGGCCTGATGCGGCATTTCCGCGGCGAGGTGGAGCGGCGCATCGACGAGTTTTCGCGCAACGCGCACCGCGCCGAACCGGTGCTGGCGGCGGCGGAATAGAAGAATTCAAAAATGCGGGCGAATGCCCGAAACGAGGAAACGAGCGCGGGGCAGACGGAAACGACCAGGAGACCACCTATGTCGCTGTTTTCGACACCCGACGATTTTACGCCCGATATGGACCCGTTCTTGAAGATGAACCAGGATCTGACCAGGATGATGCCGAAGGAGATGGCCAATGCCGTCAATCTCCTGGCGCATCCTGTCGCGGGCGCGGCGGCGATGACGGCACTCGGCATCGGTCTTGCCAACCACGCCTTTGGCATCTGGATGGGCGTGCTTTCGGGCGCGGCCGAAACCTCGCAGCGGCTTTGGCAGCCGGTCGCCGAGGATTTCGAGGCGCGAACGGAACGCGTTTCCGCGACCGGCAAAAGCTCATCGATAAAGGCGCGCGCGGCGACCAAAACCCTGATTGCCGAGGCGCAGTCCTTCGCCAACGATGTGACCGACATTGCGACGAGCACCGCGGCGCGGAGCTTGGCGAATGCGAGCACCGTTGCAGCGGATGCGTCGGCCGGGCTGATGCCGGAAGATTTCAAGCAGCCCAGGCCGATGGATCGGCCAGCCAAGCCCGCCGACCTCAAGGCGATATCGGGCATCGGGCCGAAACTGGAAAAGGTGCTGAACGGCCTTGGCATCTGGACATACGCCCAGATCGCCGCGTGGACGCCGCAAGAGATCGCCTGGGTCGAAGATTACCTGTCGTTGAAGGGCCGCATCGGCCGTGACGGCTGGATCGGTCAGGCGGCCGCGTTGGCCGGGGCCAAAAAGTGAATTCAATATCGTGCGCGGTCTCGGCTGCGCCCGGAAGGAAAGATTGCGGAACGTCCGCAGGGGTTTGAGGCGAAATGGCAAAGCTCAAGGTCGACGGGAAAGAGATCACTGTACCCGACCATTACACGCTGCTGCAGGCGGCCGAGGACGCCGGCGCAGAAGTGCCGCGCTTCTGCTTCCACGAGCGGCTGTCGATCGCCGGCAATTGCCGCATGTGCCTGATTGAGGTGAAAGGCGGCCCGCCCAAGCCGCAGGCGTCCTGCGCCATGGGCGTGCGCGACCTGCGCCCCGGCCCGAACGGCGAGCCGCCGGAAATCTTCACCAACACGCCGATGGTCAAGAAGGCGCGCGAAGGCGTGATGGAATTCCTGCTGATCAACCATCCGCTGGACTGCCCGATCTGCGACCAGGGCGGCGAGTGCGACCTGCAGGACCAGGCGATGGCGTTCGGAGTCGATTCCTCGCGCTACCATGAGAACAAGCGGGCGGTCGAAGACAAGTATATTGGGCCGCTGGTCAAGACGATCATGAACCGCTGCATCCATTGCACGCGCTGCGTCCGCTTCACCACCGAGATTGCCGGCATATCCGAGCTCGGCCTGATCGGCCGCGGCGAGGATGCCGAGATCACCACCTATCTCGAAAGCGCGATGACTTCGGAACTGCAGGGCAATGTCATCGACCTTTGCCCGGTTGGTGCGCTGACCTCCAAACCGTACGCCTTCCAGGCACGGCCGTGGGAACTGACCAAGACCGAATCCATCGACGTGATGGACGCTGTCGGCTCGGCGATCCGAGTCGATAGCCGAGGCCGCGAAGTGATGCGCATCCTGCCGCGTACCAACGAGGCGGTGAACGAGGAGTGGATTTCCGACAAGACCCGCTTCATCTGGGACGGTTTGCGCACGCAGCGCCTCGACCGCCCCTATGTGCGCAAGGACGGCAGACTGGCCCCGGCAAGCTGGGCCGAGGCTTTTGCCGCGATCAAGGAAGCGGTGTCGAATGCGGCACCCGAAAAGATCGGTGCCATTGCCGGCGATCTCGCAGCCGTCGAGGAGATCTACGCGCTGAAGCTTCTGATGGCTTCGCTCGGCTCGAAGAACACCGACTGCCGCCAGGACGGCGCCGCACTCGATCCGTCGCTCGGCCGGGCGAGCTATGTCTTCAACCCGACCATCGAAGGCATCGAACAGGCCGATGCGGTGCTGATCATCGGCGCCAATCCGCGCTTCGAGGCATCCTTGCTCAACGCCCGCATCCGCAAGCGCTGGCGGGCCGGCAATCTGCCGGTCGGCGTCATCGGCGATGTCGGCGATACGCGCTATGATTACGAGCAGGTCGGCGCCGGGCCGGAATCGCTGAAGGATCTGGCCGACGGTAACGGCAAGTTCTTCCAGCTGCTGAAGAAGGCGACGCATCCGCTGATCATCGTCGGCCAGGGTGCGCTGGCGCGTCCGGACGGGGCGGCCGTGCTCGGCCAGGCGGCGAAGCTCGCCGTCGCCGTCAATGCCGCAAGGGCCGACTGGAACGGTTTTGCCGTACTGCACACCGCCGCGGCACGCGTCGGCGGCCTCGATGTCGGCTTCGTGCCGGGCGAGGGCGGCAGGAATGTCGCCGGCATGCTCGGCGAGACCGATGTGCTGTTCCTGCTCGGTGCCGACGAAATCGACATGGCCAAGACCGGCGGCGCTTTCGTCGTCTATATCGGCACGCATGGCGACAAGGGCGCGCATCGCGCCAACGTCATCCTGCCGGGTGCCGCCTATACCGAAAAGTCGGGCACCTTCGTCAACACCGAGGGGCGCGTGCAGCAGACCAACCGTGCCGGCTTCGCGCCCGGCGAAGCACGCGAGGACTGGGCGATCCTTCGGGCACTGTCGGATGTTCTCGGCAAGAAGCTGCCGTTCGATTCGCTGCCGCAATTGCGCGCAAAGCTCTATGCGGAATACCCGCATCTTGCCCGCATCGACCATGTCGCGGCCGGCGACCCGGCCGACATCGCCAGGGTTGCCAAGCTCGGCGGGCGGCTGAACAAGGGCACCTTCACCTCGCCGGTCAAGGATTTCTACCTGACCAACCCGATCGCGCGGGCTTCCGCGGTGATGGCCGAGTGCTCGGCTTTGGCGAAGAACGGCTTCAGGCAGGCGGCGGAGTAGACATGGACACCTTCTTCTCCTTCTACGTGCTGCCGGCGCTGCTGATCCTTTTGAAGTCGGTCGTGCTGATCGTCGTTCTGTTGATCTTCGTCGCCTATGTGCTTTACGCCGACCGCAAGATCTGGGCGGCGGTGCAATTGCGCCGAGGCCCGAATGTCGTTGGCCCATGGGGCACACTGCAGGCCTTCGCCGATCTGCTGAAATTCGTCTTCAAGGAGCCGGTCATCCCGTCCGGCGCCAACAAGGGCGTTTTCCTGCTGGCGCCTTTGGTGTCGGCGGTGCTGGCGATCTCCGCCTGGGCGGTCATACCGGTCAATGAAGGCTGGGCGATCGCCAACGTCAATGTCGGCATCCTCTATGTCTTCGCCATCTCCTCGCTCGAGGTCTATGGCGTCATCATGGGCGGCTGGGCCTCCAATTCGAAATACCCGTTCCTCGGCGCACTGCGCTCGGCGGCGCAGATGGTGTCCTACGAGGTCTCGATCGGCTTCGTCATCGTCACCGTGCTGCTTTGCGTCGGCTCGCTCAACCTGTCCGACATCGTCTTGTCGCAACAGGACGGGCTGGGCACGCGGCTCGGCCTGCCCAACACCTTCCTCGACTGGCATTGGCTGTCGCTGTTCCCGATGTTCATCGTCTTCTTCATCTCGGCGTTGGCCGAGACCAACCGGCCGCCCTTCGACCTTGTGGAAGCCGAATCGGAACTCGTCGCCGGCCATATGGTCGAATATTCCTCGACGCCGTTCCTGTTGTTCTTCCTCGGCGAATATGTCGCCGTCGTCCTGATGTGCGCACTGGCCACCATATTGTTCCTCGGCGGATGGCTGCCGCCCTTCGACTTCGCACCCTTCACCTGGGTGCCGGGGCTCATCTGGTTCGTGCTCAAGGTCTGCCTGGTGTTCTTCATGTTCTCCATGGTGAAGGCGTTCGTGCCGCGCTATCGCTACGACCAGCTGATGCGGCTCGGCTGGAAGGTCTTCCTGCCGATCTCGCTGTTCATGGTGGTCGCCACCGCCGCCTTTCTCAAACTCACCGGGTTTGCCTGATGTCAGCATTATCCCAGGCCGCCAAGTCACTGCTTTTGCAGGATTTCGTCAGCGCTTTCTTCCTGTCGATGCGCCAGTTCTTCGCGCCGAAGGAGACGATCAACTATCCGCATGAAAAGGGGCCGGTCAGCCCGCGCTTCCGCGGCGAACATGCGCTGCGCCGCTATCCGAACGGCGAGGAACGCTGCATCGCCTGCAAACTGTGCGAGGCGATCTGCCCGGCACAGGCCATCACCATCGAAGCCGGCCCACGCCGCAACGACGGCACACGGCGCACCGTGCGCTACGACATCGATATGGTGAAATGCATTTATTGCGGCTTCTGCCAGGAAGCCTGCCCGGTCGACGCCATTGTCGAGGGGCCGAATTTCGAATTCGCGACGGAAACGCGCGAGGAGCTTTATTACGACAAGGACAGGCTCCTGGCCAATGGCGACCGCTGGGAGCGTGAGCTGGCGCGCAACATCTCGCTGGATGCGCCTTACCGCTGATATTTGACGCATGGACGGGGCGAGGGGCCTGGTTTAAGGAACACGCAACTTGCCGACCGGAGGCGGTGGCAAAAAAACAGGACGAACGTCCTGTTCTGACAGGAAACCCGGGGGAACCCATGCTGAGTGGACTAGAGGCGGCCTTTTTCTACCTCTTCGCCTTTGTCGCGGTGGCATCGGCGTTCATGGTCATTTCGGCGCGCAATCCCGTGCATTCGGTGCTGTTCCTGATCCTGACCTTCTTCAACGCCGCCGGCCTGTTCATGCTGACCGGCGCCGAGTTCCTGGCGATGATCCTGCTCGTCGTCTATGTCGGCGCGGTGCTGGTGCTGTTCCTGTTCGTCGTCATGATGCTCGACGTCGACTTCGCCGAAATGAAGGAAGGCGCCCTGCAATATGCACCGATCGGCGCGCTGGTCGGGCTGATCCTGGCGGCGGAGCTGATCGTGGTGCTCGGCGGCTATACATTCGCGCCGAAACTGGCGGCGACGGTCGCGAAACCCATTCCGGACCTGGCCGCGCGGTCGAACACGGCAGCGCTCGGCGACATCCTCTATACGGATTACCTCTATTACTTCCAGGTAGCGGGGCTGGTGCTGCTGGTCGCCATGATCGGCGCCATCGTGCTGACGCTGCGCCACAAGCCGGGCGTCAAGCGGCAGTCGATCGCCGCCCAGGTCGGCCGCACGGCGGCAACCGGAGTGGAAATCCGCAAGGTCAAGACGGGCGAAGGAGTCTGAGATGGTCGTCGGCATCGCGCACTACCTGACCGTATCGGCGATCCTGTTCACGCTCGGCGTGTTCGGCATCTTCCTGAACCGCAGGAACGTCATCGTCATCCTGATGTCGATCGAGCTGATCCTGCTTGCGGTCAACATCAATTTCGTCGCCTTTTCGGCGGCGCTCGGCGATTTGGTCGGCCAGGTGTTCGCACTGTTCGTGCTGACGGTCGCGGCGGCCGAAGCGGCGATCGGCCTTGCCATTCTCGTCGTCTTCTTCCGCAACCGCGGCTCGATCGCGGTCGAAGACGTGAACATGATGAAGGGTTGACGGAACCACCATGTATCAGGCCATCGTCTTCCTTCCGCTGCTCGGCTTTCTGATCGTCGGCCTGTTCGGCACCTCGCTCGGGGCCAAGGCTTCCGAATACATCACCTCGGGCTTCCTGGTGATCGCGGCCGTGCTGTCGTGGGTCGCCTTCTTCTCGGTTGGCTTCGGCGGCGGAGAGGTGTTCACCGTGCCGGTGATGCGCTGGATCCAGTCGGGCGGGCTGGAGGCGTCCTGGGCGCTCAGGATCGACACGCTGACGGTGGTGATGCTGGTAGTTGTCAACACGGTGTCGTCGCTGGTCCATATCTACTCGATCGGCTACATGCATCACGATCCGGACCGGCCGCGCTTCTTCGCCTATCTGTCGCTGTTTACCTTCGCCATGCTGATGCTGGTGACGGCCGACAACCTCGTGCAGATGTTCTTCGGCTGGGAAGGCGTCGGCCTTGCCTCCTATCTGCTGATCGGCTTCTGGTACAAGAAGCCGTCGGCCAATGCGGCTGCGATCAAGGCCTTCGTCGTCAACCGCGTCGGCGATTTCGGCTTTGCGCTCGGCATATTCGGCGTGTTCGTGCTGTTCGGCTCGGTCAATCTCGGCACCATCTTCGCCAATGCGGCGACGTTCATTCCGGCGGAAGGCGCGCCGCAAGGCCCGGCCGTGCTGACCTTCCTCGGCTATGCGCTCGACAAGCAGGCTGCGATGACGGTTGTCTGCCTGCTCCTGTTCATGGGCGCCATGGGCAAGTCGGCGCAGGTGCCGCTTCACACCTGGCTGCCGGATGCCATGGAAGGCCCGACGCCGGTCTCGGCACTGATCCATGCCGCGACCATGGTGACGGCAGGCGTGTTCATGCTGGCGCGGTTGTCGCCGCTGTTCGAGCTGTCGCATTCGGCATTGACCGTGGTCACTTTCATCGGCGCCTTCACCGCCTTCTTCGCGGCGACAGTCGGTCTCGTCCAGAACGACATCAAGCGCGTCATCGCCTATTCGACCTGTTCGCAGCTCGGCTACATGTTCGTGGCGCTCGGCGTCGGCGCCTATGGCGCGGCGATCTTCCATCTGTTCACGCACGCCTTCTTCAAGGCGCTGCTGTTCCTCGGCTCGGGCTCGGTCATCCACGCCGTCTCCGACGAGCAGGACATGCGCAAGATGGGCGGCCTGAGGACGCTCATTCCGAAAACGTACTGGATGATGGTGATCGGCACGCTGGCGCTGACCGGTGTCGGCATCCCGGTAACGATCATCGGCACGGCCGGCTTCTTTTCCAAGGACGCCATCATCGAAGCGGCCTTCGCCGGCCACAATGCGGTCGCCGCGTTTGCCTTCATATTGCTGGTCATTGCTGCCTGCTTCACCTCCTTCTACTCCTGGCGGCTGATCTTCATGACCTTCCACGGCGAGCCGCGGGCCAGCCACGAGGTCATGCACCATGTCCATGAATCGCCGCCGGTCATGCTGGTGCCGCTGTTCATCCTGGCGGCGGGCGCGCTGTTTGCCGGCGTGATCTTCCACGGCGCCTTCTTCGGCGAGGGCTATGCCGAATTCTGGAAGGCGTCGCTGTTCACGCTGCCGGACAACCACATCCTGCACGAAATCCACGAAGTGCCGTTGTGGGTCGAGCTGTCACCGTTCATCGCCATGCTGATCGGCTTTGCGATTGCCTGGCAGTTCTATATTCGCGCGCCGGAAATGCCTCGGAGCGTCGCCGCCAACCATCGCCTGCTCTACGCCTTCCTGCTCAACAAATGGTATTTCGACGAGCTCTACGACTTCCTGTTCGTGCGGCCGGCAAAGCGCCTCGGCAGCTTCCTGTGGAAGACCGGCGACGGCACCGTCATCGACGGGCTCGGGCCGGACGGCATTTCGGCGCGCGTCGTCGACGTCACCAACCGGGTCGTCAAGCTGCAGACCGGCTATCTTTACCACTATGCCTTCGCCATGCTGATCGGCGTTGCCGCACTCGTCACCTGGATGATGCTCTGATGACCGCCTGGCCGATCCTATCGCTGGTCACCTTCCTGCCGCTGGTTGGTGTGCTGCTCATCCTTTTCGTGCGTGACGACAGCGAGAACGCGCGCCGCAACATCCGCGCCATAGCACTGTTCACGACCGCGTTCACGTTTGTGATTTCGCTGTTCATCTGGACCGGCTTCGACAATTCGCAGCCCGGCTTCCAGTTCGTCGAGAAGTTTGCCTGGCTGGATTCCGGCATCTCCTATCATATGGGCGTAGACGGCATCTCCATGCTGTTCGTCATCCTGACCACCTTCCTGATGCCGCTCTGCATCCTCGCCTCGTGGGAATCGATCGAGAAGCGCGTCAAGGCCTATATGATTGCCTTCCTGCTGCTCGAGACGCTGATGATCGGCGTGTTCTGCGCGCTCGACATCGTCTTGTTCTATGTCTTCTTCGAAGCCGGCCTGATCCCGATGTTCATCATCATCGGCGTGTGGGGCGGCAAGCGGCGCGTCTATGCCTCGTTCAAGTTCTTCCTCTATACGCTGGCCGGCTCGGTGCTGATGCTGCTCGCCATCATGGCGATGTTCTTCCAGTCCGGCACCACCGACATCCCGACGCTTCTGACCCACAACTTCCCGGCCAATATGCAGACTTGGCTATGGCTTGCCTTCTTCGCGTCCTTCGCGGTGAAGATGCCGATGTGGCCGGTGCACACCTGGCTGCCGGACGCGCATGTCGAGGCGCCGACGGCCGGCTCGGTGATCCTGGCCGCCATCCTGCTCAAGATGGGTGGGTACGGCTTCCTGCGCTTTTCGCTGCCGATGTTTCCGATCGCATCCGAAATGTTCGCGCCGCTGATCTTCACGCTCTCCGTTGTCGCCATCATCTACACCTCGCTGGTGGCGCTGATGCAGGAGGACATGAAGAAGCTGATCGCCTATTCGTCGGTCGCTCACATGGGCTTCGTTACCATGGGCATCTTCGCGATGAACCAGGAAGGCGTCCAGGGTTCGATCTTTCAGATGCTGTCGCACGGCCTGGTCTCCGGCGCGCTGTTCCTCTGCGTCGGCGTCGTCTACGACCGCATGCATACGCGTGACATCGACGCCTATGGCGGGTTGGTCAACAACATGCCGAAATATGCAACCGTGTTCATGATCTTCACCATGGCCAATGTCGGCCTGCCCGGCACCAGCGGCTTCGTCGGCGAGTTCCTGACCATGCTCGGCGTGTTCCGGGTCAACACCTGGGTAGCGTTCTTCGCCGCCACCGGCGTCATCCTTTCGGCGGCCTATGCGCTCTGGCTCTACCGCAAGGTGATCTTTGGCGCGCTGACCAAGGAAAGCCTGAAAGGCCTGCTCGACCTGTCGACGCGCGAGAAGGTGATCATCTATCCGCTGGTCGCGCTGGTCATCTTCTTCGGCGTCTATCCGGCGCCGATCTTCGACGCGACCGCCGAATCGGTCAAGGCGCTCGTTACCAATGTCACCGCATCCATCGGCGCCGCGCAGACCGCGGCGGCGAACTGACTGGGGGTTTTGCGAACCATGACGCCGGACCTTCTCTCAAGCCTGTCGCTCTCGACGCCAGAGCTGATCCTCGCCATCGGCGCCTTGGCGCTGTTGATGCTCGGCGCCTATTCGCGCGCCAACACCACTGTCACGGTGAGCGGCCTTGCCGTCGCCGTGCTGGTGATCGCCGGCGCCTGGCTGGTCTTTTCGCCGGGACAGGGCAACGCCTATAGCGAAGCCTTCATCCAGGATCCGTTCGCCCGCTTCATGAAGGTGCTGGCGCTCGTCGGCTCGGCGGTGACGCTGGTCATGTCGGTCCGCTTTGCCCAGGCGGAGCGTTTCGACAAGTTCGAATATCCGGTGCTGATCCTGCTCTGCACGCTCGGCATGATGCTGATGATCTCGGCCAACGGCATGATCGGGCTCTATCTCGGCCTCGAGCTGCAATCGCTGGCGATCTACGTGCTGGCGGCGATCAACCGGGACAATCTGCGCTCGACCGAGGCCGGGCTGAAGTATTTCGTCCTTGGCGCCCTGTCGTCGGGCATGCTGCTTTACGGTATCTCGCTGGTCTACGGCTACACCGGCAACACCGGCTTCCAGGAGATCGCCACGGCGCTGAGCGGCGGTGAGCGCCAGCTTGGGCTCGTCTTCGGCCTGGTTTTCGTGCTGGCCGGCCTTGCCTTCAAGATCTCGGCGGTGCCGTTCCATATGTGGACGCCCGACGTCTATGAAGGCGCGCCGACGCCGGTGACGGCTTTTCTGGCGGCGGCACCGAAGATGGCGGCGATGGCGCTGATGGTGCGCGTCACCATGGGCGCCTTCAAGCCGATCGCCGCCGACTGGCAGCAGATCATCGTCTTCATCTCGATCGCCTCGATGGCGCTTGGTGCCTTTGCGGCCATCGGCCAGACCAACATCAAACGGCTGATGGCCTATTCCTCCATCGGTCATATGGGTTATGCGCTGGTCGGCCTTGCCGCGAACAGCCAGGATGGCGTGCGCGGCGTCGCCATCTACATGCTGATCTATCTGGTGATGACGCTCGGCACCTTCGCCTTCATCCTCGCCATGCGGCGCAAGGAGGGCAATGTCGAGCAGATCAGCGATCTCGCCGGCCTGTCGGCGACCAATCCGATCATGGCGACGATCCTCACCATCCTGATGTTCTCGCTGGCCGGCATCCCGCCGCTCGCCGGCTTCTGGGGGAAATGGTACGTGTTCCTCGCCGCCATCAATGCCAACCTCTACGCGCTGGCGATCATCGGCGTGCTCGCCTCTGTGGTGGGCGCCTACTATTATCTGCGTATCATCAAGATCATGTGGTTCGACGAACCGGTCGGCGGCTTCGTGCCGATGGCGTCCGAACTGCGCGTCGTGCTCGGTGTCTGTGGCGCCTTCGTGCTGTTCTACGTGCTGATCGGCGGCCCGATCGGAACCTACGCCGCAGCCGCGGCCAAGACCTTCTTCTGACGGAATGACTTTCAGGCTGGCTCCAACCGCGGCTTCGGACGGGTTCCGGCTCGAGGCGCACGACACGGTCGGCTCCACCAACGCGCTGGCGCTGGAGCATGCACGGGCCGGCGATCCGGGCAAACTCTGGGTCGTCTCCAAAAAGCAGGAAGCCGGGCGTGGCCGCCGTGGCCGCGCCTGGGCGACGCCCGAGGGCAATCTGGCAGCGACGTTGCTGGTGATCACCAACACCGAGCTTCGGCTTGCCGCGACGCTCGGCTTCGTTGCCGGACTGGCGCTGGCCGACGCGCTCGACGCTGTCGTGCCGAAGGGCAGGATCGCGATCGGCCTCGATGGTGCGAGCCAAGGCAAGAACCGTTTCGAACTGAAATGGCCCAACGATGTGCTTGCCTCGGGCGCCAAGCTCGCCGGCATCCTGCTGGAATCGGCGATGCTGGATGGTGGCCGTTCCGCGGTGGCTGTCGGTGTCGGCGTCAACGTGGTGGCATACCCTGAGGATTTGCCTTATCCAGCGACGTCGCTCAGCGCGCTGGGGTCTGCTTGCGATGCCGAGACGCTGTTCCTGGCGCTGTCGGATACATGGAGCGAGAATGCGCGGCTGTGGAACGAAGGGCGCGGGCTTGCCGCCGTCAGGCGGCGGTGGCTGGCGCGTGCGGCGGGGCTTGGCGGGCAGGTTGCTGTCAGAATTGACGGTAATGTGGTGCGCGGCACCTTCGAGACCATTGACGAGGACTGCCGTTTCGTGATCCGCGACGATCAAGGTTCGGTTCTGACGATCGCCGCCGGCGACGTGCATTTCGGCGCGGTTGCCTCGGCCGGCGTTTGACTGGCCAATACGTTTGACTGGCCAGGTATTTGACCAGCTTGAATTTGACCGGCCGACAATTTTGACCGGCCGACAATTTTGACCGGCCCACAATTTTGACCGGCAAGGAAGGAAAGACCATGGCGATAGCGGAAAACGCCGAACTTGTCTTCGTGCCGCTCGGCGGTGTCGGCGAGATCGGCATGAACTTCGCCCTCTACGGCTATGGGCCGGCCAATACGCGCGAATGGATCGTGGTCGACGTCGGCGTCACTTTTCCCGATGCAACCCTGCCCGGCGTCGACCTGGTTCTGCCCGACACGCGTTTCATCGAGGAGAATGTCGCCAATCTGCGCGGCATCGTCATCACCCATGCGCATGAGGACCATTACGGCGCGCTCCACGACATCTGGCCGAAGCTCAAGGCGCCGGTGTGGATGACGCCGTTCAGCGCCGGCCTGCTGGAAGCCAAGCGGCAGGGCGAGCAAGGGGCGCCGAAGATCCCGGTGACGATCTACCGGGCCGGCGAGAAATTCACCGTCGGCCCGTTCGAGATCGAGGCCATCCCTGTTGCGCACTCCATTCCCGAACCGATGTCGCTGGCGATCACGACGCCGGCCGGCGTCGTCATCCATACCGGCGACTGGAAGATCGATCCGGCGCCGACGGTCGGGCCGATGACCGACGAGGCGCGCTTCCGAGCCTATGGCGACAAGGGTGTGCTGGCGCTGGTCTGCGATTCCACCAATGCGATGCGGGAAGGGGAATCGCCGTCCGAAGTGGCGGTGGGCGAGGGCCTCAAGAGCGTCATCCAGAACGCCAAGGGCCGGGTCGCCGTCACCAGCTTCTCCTCCAATGTCGGGCGTATCGTCTCCATCGCCAAGGCGGCGCGGGATGCCGGCCGCCAGTGCCTGGTGATTGGCCGCTCGATGAAGCGCGTCATCGATGTGGCTGATGAACTCGGCTATATGGACGGGTTGCCGGAATTCATCGCCGAGGAGGATTACGGCTTCATCCCGCGCGAAAACCTCGTCATCATCTGCACCGGCAGCCAGGGCGAGCCGCTTGCCGCACTTGCCAAGCTGTCGCGCGACGAGATGAAGTCGGTGGCGCTGACGGCCGGCGACACGGTGGTGTTTTCCTCGCGCACCATTCCCGGCAACGAGAAGGCGATCCTCGAAATCAAGAACCGCCTGATCGATCTCGGCATCAAGATCATCGAGGACGGCGATGCGCTGGTGCATGTCTCCGGCCATCCACGCCGCAGCGAATTGCGCAAGATGTATGAATGGGTGCGGCCGCAGATCGGCGTTCCCGTGCATGGCGAAGCGGCGCATCTGGTGGCGCAGGGCTCGCTGATGTCGACGTCCGGCATCGGCCAGGTCGCGCAGGTGCGCGACGGCGACATGCTCAGGCTGTATCCGGGTGCCGCCGCCATCATCGACCAGGTGCCGTTCGGCCGCATCTACAAGGACGGAAGGCTGATCGGCACCGACCAGGCGATGGGCATTCGCGACCGCCGCAAGCTGTCCTTTGCCGGCCATGTCGCCGTCAATGTCGTGCTCGACGACAAATACGAGCTTGCCGGCGATCCCGATCTCGTCGCCATCGGCGTCGCCGAGGCCGACGGCAGCGGCGAGAGCCTGGAAGACCTGATGATCGATGCGGCAATCGGCGCCGTGGACTCCATCCCCCGCCAGCGCCGAAAAGACCTCGACCTGGTCCAGGAGGCAGTGCGGCGCGCGGTGCGCGGCGCGGCCAACGAAGCCTGGGGCAAGAAGCCGCTGGTGACGGTGTTCGTCACGAGGTGACGAACAAGGGAGTAGGGGAGTAGGGCAGTAAGGGAGTAGGGAAGTAGGAGGTAGGAGCGCAAACAGATGCACTTCTAGATCCTTTTTTCCCTACTCCCCTACTGCCTTACTCCCCTACTCCCCTAACCCGGGAGTACGCTATGCTCGGACGCCTCAACCATGTCGCGCTTGCGGTGCCGGATCTGGCCGCGGCTGCGGCGGTCTATCGCGATACGCTTGGCGCTCGCGTGACCGCGCCGCAGGCGCTGCCGGAGCATGGCGTTACGGTGGTGTTCGTCGACGTCGGCAACACCAGGATCGAGTTGCTCGAGCCTCTCGGCGAAGCCTCGCCGATCGCCGCATTCCTCGCGAAGAATCCGTCCGGCGGCATGCACCATGTCTGCTATGAGGTGGACGACATTGTTGCGGCGCACGACCGTCTCAAGGCCAGCGGCGCGCGCGTGCTGGGCGACGGCAATCCGAAGATCGGCGCACATGGCAAGCCGGTATTGTTTCTGCACCCCAAGGATTTCTTCGGCACGCTGGTCGAACTGGAGCAAGCATGAGTTGGGTTTCGTTTGTCGCCCTGTTCTTCGCCACATGGTGGGTGGTGTTGTTCGCCGTCCTGCCGTTCAGCATGCGGACGCAGGACGAGGATCGGGACGTGACGCTTGGCACGGTTCCGAGCGCACCGCGCGGACCGCACATGCTGCGCGCGGCGCTGCGCACGACGATCGTCACGCTGGTCCTCATGGGTATCTTCTACGGCATCACGAGAGGGCTTGGCCTCGGTATCGACGACATCCCGCACATCGTGCCGGATTTCAACCAGAGCCCAGCGCATTAGCCGGCTACCTACCGTGTCCGACTATCCCAGCCTAGCCGAGGCTCTGAAATCAAGCTGAGCCAGCAAGGTCAATCCAAAGTAAAGGCCGGGGCGGGTTTGGGCTGACGCAACGTCATGTAGTTTGGTAATCTGTCGTGCTAACCAGATGATTGCACAAAAAAAATGCAAGGCGCGAGGCCTTGCAATTTAAACGCGTCCGATCTGTTTCCGGTGTCCGGCGGCAGCGAGTTACCGCGCCTAGATCGCATCCTCCCAAGACTTTGACCGCGTAGGAGGGCAGATTTTTCTCTACCCTCTCGGTTATGGGGGCACACTAGCCTAAGGCGGGTGAAAATGTCACGAAGAATTTTGCCCGGAAACAGGCAATCTCTTGCTGCAGTGCACAATAGTACGGCAGGCGTTGCTTGCGAAACGCCCAGCAAGCCGCGTGCGGCAATTGCGGCGCCTGTGCAGCGCTTGGGCCGGGTTTCCATTCCGCCATGAAATGGCTATGAAGCCGGGGCAAGCAAGCCTGCGCTGCGCCGATTCCGGCGCCGCCATCCTCTCTCACGGACCAGTCCATGCGTTTGTCGCGCTATTTCCTGCCCATTCTCAAAGAAAATCCGCGCGAGGCCGAGATCGTCTCGCATCGGCTGATGCTGCGCGCCGGCATGATCCGCCAGCAGGGGCAGGGCAGCTTTTCCTGGCTGCCGCTCGGCAAGCGGGTGCTGGACAAGGTCTGCCGGATCATTCGCGAGGAGCAGAATCGCGCCGGCGCACTCGAAATCCTGATGCCGACCATCCAATCGGCCGAGCTGTGGCGCGAAAGCGGCCGCTATGAAGACTACGGCAAGG
This sequence comes from Mesorhizobium sp. M0663, assembly GCF_040320585.1. Lineage (NCBI taxonomy): Bacteria > Pseudomonadati > Pseudomonadota > Alphaproteobacteria > Hyphomicrobiales > Phyllobacteriaceae > Mesorhizobium > Mesorhizobium sp. M0663. The sequence continues at coordinate 27,564 of NZ_JAMYPX010000008.1, read as the reverse complement.
AGATGCTGCGCATCAAGGACCGGCAAGACCGCGATATGCTCTACGGGCCGACCAACGAGGAGATGGTCACCGAGATATTCCGCTCCTATGTCAAGTCCTACAAGGACCTGCCGCTCAACCTCTATCATATCCAGTGGAAGTTTCGCGACGAGGTGCGCCCGCGCTTCGGCGTCATGCGTTCGCGCGAGTTCCTGATGAAGGACGCCTATTCCTTCGACCTCGATTATGAAGGCGCCAAGGCCGCTTATAACCGCATGTTCGTGTCCTATCTCAGGACGTTTACGCGCCTGGGGCTGCAGGCCATTCCGATGCGCGCCGACACCGGGCCGATCGGCGGCGACCTCAGCCATGAGTTCATCATCCTGGCCGACACCGGCGAGAGCCAGGTGTTTTGCCATCGCGACTATCTCTCGCTTGAGGTGCCGGGGGCGGATACCGATTTTTCGAACGACGCCGAGATCGGCGGCATCGTCAAGACGTGGACGACGCCCTATGCCGCCACCGACGAAATGCATGACGAGGCGGCATGGGAAAAGCTCTCCGAAGGCGACAGGGTCTCGGCGCGCGGCATCGAGGTTGGGCATATCTTCCATTTCGGCGACAAATATTCCAAGCCGATGGGCGCCAAGGTGACCGGGCCGGACGGCAAGGATCATTTCGTTTCTGGCGGTTCCTACGGCATCGGCCCGTCCAGGCTGGTCGCGGCGATCATCGAGGCCAGCCATGACGATAACGGCATCATCTGGCCGGAGGCGGTGGCACCGTTCGATGTCGGCCTGATCAACATGAAGGCTGGCGATGCCGAATGCGACCGCGTCTGCCGCGAGCTGAATGCCGCCTTTGCCGCCGCCGGCAAGGAGGTGCTCTACGACGACACCGACCAGCGGCCGGGCGGCAAGTTCGCCACCGCCGACCTGATCGGGCTCCCGTGGCAGGTGATCGTCGGGCCGCGTGGTGTCGCCGCCGGCGAGGTCGAAATCAAGAACCGCAGGACCGGCGAGCGCGAGACGCTGCCGATCGGCGACGTGAAAAAGCGTTTCGGTGCCGCCGTATGAGTGAAGCGGCAGCAGCCAAACCTTCGGCGGCAGGACCCTTTTCCGGCTTCGAGCGCATGGTGGCGTGGCGCTATCTGCGCTCGCGCCGCAAGGAGACGGTGATCTCGGTGATCGCCTCGATCTCCTTCCTCGGCATCATGCTGGGCGTTGCCACGCTGATCGTCGTCATGGCGGTCATGAACGGCTTTCGCGCCGAACTGCTGACGCGCATCCTTGGCGTCAACGGGCACCTGATCGTGCAGCCGCTCGACATGCCGCTGGAGGACTATGACCAGGTCGCCGGCCGCATCAACGGCGTGCCCGGCGTCAAATATGCCATTCCGCTGATCGACGGGCAGGTGCTGGCGCAAGGCAATGTCGGCGGCGGCACCGGCGCGCTGGTGCGCGGTATACGCGGCGAGGATCTCGGCAAGATCACGATCGTCGCCAACAACATCAAGGCGGGCTCGATCGTCGGCTTCGACACCGGCGAGGGAGTCGCCATCGGCAGCCGCATGGCCGAGAATCTCGGCCTTGTGCTCGGCGATACCATCACGCTGATCTCGCCCGAGGGCGACGTCACGCCGCTCGGCACGACGCCGCGCATGAAAGGCTATCCGATAACCGCGATCTTCGAGGTCGGCATGTCGGAATATGACAGCTCCATCGTCTACATGCCGTTTTCGGAAGCGCAGCTTTATTTCAACATGGACGGCAGGGCGCAGACGATCGAGATCTACGCCGACAATCCCGACAATATCGACGCGCTGAAGCCGAAGGTCGAAGAGGCGGCGCAACGGCCGATCACCCTCGTCGATTGGCGGGAGCGTAACAAGACGTTTTTCGACGCGCTGCAGGTCGAGCGCAACGTCATGTTCATGATCCTGACGCTGATCGTGCTGGTGGCGGCGCTCAACATCATTTCGGGCCTGATCATGCTGGTGAAGGACAAGGGCCACGACATCGCCATCCTGCGCACCATGGGCGCCACGCGCGGCGCGATCCTGCGCATCTTCCTGATGACCGGGGCTGCGATCGGCGTTGTCGGCACCATCGCCGGCGTGCTGCTCGGCATCGTGATCTGCCTCAACGTCGAGCGCATCCGCCAGTTCTTCTCCTGGCTGGCCAACGAGCGGCTGTTCAATCCCGAGCTTTATTTCCTGAGCCAGCTGCCGGCGCGCATGGATGCCAGCGAGACGATCTCGGTCGTTCTCATGGCTTTGGCGCTGTCGTTCCTGGCGACACTGTTTCCGGCGTGGCGCGCTGCCAGGCTCGATCCGGTCGAAGCGCTGAGGTACGAATGATGGCCGAGGCCATTATCGAGCTGAAGAGCGTCGAACGCCATTATGTACAGGGGCCGCGCAAGCTGACCATCCTGAACGGCGCCGATTTTTCGCTGAAGCGTGGCGAGATGGTGGCGCTTGTGGCGCCGTCGGGCACCGGCAAGTCGACGCTGCTCCACACGGCCGGGCTGCTGGAGCGACCGGACGCCGGCGACGTGATCCTGGCGGGGCGCGCCTGCGGCCGGCTTTCCGACGACGAGCGCACGGCGATCCGCCGCAACGATGTCGGCTTCGTCTACCAGTTCCATCATTTGTTGCCTGAGTTTTCTGCGCTGGAAAACATCATGATGCCGCAGCTGATAAAAGGGCTGCCGCGCAAGGAGGCGGCCGAGCGGGCGGCGCAATTGCTCGACTATATGCAGATCGGCAAGCGGGCACAGCATCGCCCCTCCGAGCTCTCCGGCGGCGAGCAGCAGCGGGTCGCCATTGCGCGTGCCGTCGCCAATGCGCCGCTGGTGCTTTTGGCCGACGAGCCGACCGGCAATCTCGACCCGGTGACCGCTTCCTATGTGTTCGAGGCGCTGGCAGCACTGGTCCGGCAATCGGGCCTGGCGGCGCTCATCGCCACCCACAATCACGAGCTCGCCTCGCGCATGGACCGCCGCGTGACGCTGTCCGACGGCAAGGTTGTGCCGCTTTAGGGTGCGCTGCAATTGAGGCGATGACGGCCCGCGAGCTGCCGTGCGCCGTCCCGCCGCTTTCGCGCGCCTGTCGGCCCCGAAACGCTCGGCATCTCCTTCTCAACCCTTTCTTAACCCTGTCGAAATGACCGAGCGCAATTCGGGTGACGCCCGGACTGCGATCGTTGACATTCGAACAAAATTAGAACAAAATACGAACATACTAACAACAGGAGAGAGTTATGACCGATCTTGTTCAGGATGTCGTCTCGCTGGTGTGCATGAGCACGTTCCTCATTTCCATGGCAATCTGGATCGGCGCGATGTGAGGATTGAGCTCAAGGGCGGGCTCGATGCTGATGAGCGAGGGCCGCCTTCGCATATTGGCGCAGGCATTGGGCGAGTGTTTCAGCCGGCCTTGCGGGACACTTCGACAGGCGACACCGCGGCGGGCCCGAACACGTCCTCGAAAGCGGATTTCAGCGCCAGGTCGAGGTCGGCCATGGTCACGGGAAGGCCGAGGTCGACAAGGCTGGTGACGCCGTGATGCTGGACGCCGCACGGCACGATGCCGCTGAAATGGCTAAGGTCCGGCTCGACATTGATGGCGATGCCGTGAAAGCTCACCCAGCGCCTCAGCCTGATGCCGATGGCGGCGATCTTGTCCTCGGCCGCCGAGCCGTCGGGCAAAGCGGGGCGGTCCGGCCGAACCACCCAGACGCCGACGCGGTCCTCGCGGCGTTCGCCGCGTACGTTGAAGGCGGCCAGCGAGCCGATGATCCATTGTTCGAGTGCGGCGACGAAGGCGCGGACATCCTCGCGCCGCCGCTTCAGGTCGAGCATGACGTAGGCGACTCGCTGGCCCGGCCCATGATAGGTGTATTCGCCGCCACGCCCGGCGGCAAAGACCGGGAAACGGTCCGGCTCGATCAGGTCCTCGATGCGGGCGCTGGTGCCGGCGGTGTAGAGCGGCGGGTGCTCGACCAGCCAGACCATCTCGCCGGCGGCGCCGCTGCGGATTGCCTCGGCGCGCGCCTCCATCACGGCGAGCGCATCGGGATAGGCGGTGAGCCCGGGCTCGATGCGCCATTCGACCGGCGCCGAGCCGGGCAAGGGCAGGAACGACGTGGCGATCTGGCTGCGTTCTGTCATGATATCTCGTCTCGCCACTCATATGGCGGCAATCGGTACAAACGTCCAGTTCCGGCACGTTCGGCCCTTGAACAGTTATGCCGATGTCCGGCCGATTATTGCTGGCCGCGCACTTGTTTCACCGGAAACGATTTGCTACACGCCGCGGGCCGGTTGGTTCCGGCTCCTACCACGTGCGGTCGTGGCGGAATTGGTAGACGCGCAGCGTTGAGGTCGCTGTGGGGCAACCCGTGGAAGTTCGAGTCTTCTCGACCGCACCATCAAATTCGTGAACTTGGCCCTCTAAGCCATTGAAACTCCAGTCCGGCAGAGCACCCGTTGATGAGGGCGCTTGGCGTTCTTGCCGAAATGCGATACAATCTGGGATACAAACTGAGATACATCGCGAGTTTGGCCCATGCGAAAAGAGGCCGTCGCAGAGCCCGCCAGAGACCCGGATCGCTACCTCGTCCAGCGCGACGGAATTTTCTATTATCATCGGCGAATGCCCGCCAAGATGGTCGGCATCGACGATCGCGGCAGGTTCATTCGCAAGTCCCTGGGAACGGACGAACGCCGCCTCGCACGTGCCATGCGCGACAAGCTCGAAGACGCGGACAAGACCCTGTGGGCGGTGCTTCTTTGCGGCGGCGAGACAAGGTCAGCACTCGATCAGTATCGCGACGCCGTTCGCCGGGCTGAAGCCATGGGCGTTTCCTACCTTTCAAATGGACAGGTGGCAGGCTTTCAGAATGTCGATTCAATTTTAAAGCGTGTCGAGGCGCTGGAGCGCGTTCAAGCGGCCCCCGCGGTCGCCGACGCTCTCGTCGGCGGGGTGCAGGTGCCGCCGGTCAAAGTCTCCAAAGCTTTTGATCTCTACGCCGATGAGATCATGGCCCATGAAGTCGCGGGTAAGAGCCAGTCGCAGCGCCGAATGTGGAAGAAGGTAAAGCAGAGAGCCGTAAACAATTTCGTTGCCCTGGTTGGTGACAAGCCGATCGGCGACGTCACGCGTGAAGACGGACTGACCTTCTACCGGTTCTGGCTCAAGCGCATCGCGCCGCCGCCAGACATCGGAGCCGCGACACATTCGGCGTCTGCCGGCAATCGAGACCTCGGCAACATGCGGGATCTCTACAGGCGTTATTTCGCTCATTTGGGCGAGGAACAAAAAGGCACCCCATTCGATGACCTCCGCTTTTCGGAGCGTGGCAAGCGCCGTCGTAAACGGCCGTCATTCGAACCCAAATGGATAACCGATCAGATCATGAGGCCGGGCGCTTTAGCATCCCTGGATGCTCAAGCGCGTCGCTGCGTTCTGGCGCTGATCGAGACAGGCACACGCCCAAGCGAGATATGCAATCTTGATGAGACCGTGATCTTCCTTGACACGCCGGTTCCGTATATTCGCATTACCCCACGAGAGGACGCCGATGATCCGCGCGAGATGAAGACCGAATGGTCAGTGCGAGATGTACCGCTGGTAGGCGTCGCGCTGGAAGTTTTTAAGAAAAATCCGCAGGGCTTTCCGCGCTACCGCAATCGTGAAGAGGCGCTTTCTGCAAACCTCAATAAATTCTTTAAAACACACAAACTTTTCCCGACACCGAAGCACAAGATTTATTCCCTCCGGCACAGTTTCGAGGATCGTATGAAGGAGGCAGGTATCGATAGCGAGCTTCGCAAAATCTTGATGGGCCATACGATAGAGCGTGTAGAGTATGGTACGGGCGGATCGTTGCAATGGCGACGAGACGAACTCAAAAAAATTGCTTTGCCTTTCGATCCCGAGATCGTTTGAGCCGTTCCTGGACGCGCAGCATTGCGCCCATCTCTGCAATCAATTTCTTCTTCTCCCGTTCAAGACGCTCGTAAATCGGGAGATACGCTCGTCCTTTGTTGCCAGCCTTGTGGATAGCTAGGGCGAGCGTATCCAGAGCGCGGTCAATTCTGTCTAAGGTCACGGGCTCAGGAACAGTGCTTACCTGTGGCAGAACACAGGTCATTGTCTGTCCCGTCTGTTTCCTGTTCGGCGATGACACAGACGAGATAATGGCAGCAGGCGCAGGTGAGAAAAGCGGTTTGCCTCTCGCATCGTGCAGCGGCGATACTTCGACGTAGAAATCGGAAAACACGCTTGCGGCAACTCTGCACTGTCAGATGCAGCTAGCCACATCCGGCCACATGAATTGCTGAGCGGACTCAGACGGGTCGATGCCCTTGAACCGGACACGAGACCGAATCGATCCACAGGCTGTCGGCGGGCCGGAATGCCTCATCCGATCCGACCAAACCGATCGGAGGACGCAGGCAATGCCGGATTTGGTGGGCTATAATTACCTGAGGAGAGGCAATCAGCTGATCCGGATCAGTGCGTGGGAGCGCGAGTATCTCGGGAGGTCGCTTATGATTACCTTATCATTAGCATTCCTCGATATTGCGGCACCTTTGGGGTGAGTTTGACAAGCTTCACACGGCGATCGCTTGGCAGGAAATCGGTTATGAGATTCGTGTCGGTTCAATGATGGGCGGGACCAACTGCGCCGAAAGCGAACAAATTCGAATACTTAATGTAAAGTCTTGGGTCATGCTGTCCGAATGCAGTACTGTGCGGGCGATCAGCCAACGATTGGCGAAATTTTGAACAGGCTACCATTACCGATGGCCTAGACACCGTTTTCGTCCTTCGTTGCCGCAAGAAAGGTATCGCCAACTGCCGGATCAATCCGATCAGCCTGTGGCAACGCGCAACGGCTCCAACGCTCAGCGTTTCGGGCGGGGCTGAAGAGGTCGATGACTGCCGCACCCGGAGCAGTTCGACGTATTCCTTATTTTGCTTGGCCCGCTGAAATGCAGCCGCATCTTTAGAAGGAACGAACCGTCTGGCAGGACGGCGCAAGCAATTGATGGCAACGCCGTCGAGTGGATGGAGAAAGTCAGTGACAAACAATACCGCCGCTGAACGTTACCGGTCCGCAGCGTCTCGCACTTGGCTGCCAACTCACCCCAGCCAATACCTCGGCCCCGGCCCCTTGCGTCCTGCCATATCGGCAGGGTTCGCAAGGCTACACCGGTCGATCGACAGGCAGCCGCAACCGATGCACTCGGTAAGCCCCGACCTCAGGCGCTGCAACTCGGCGATGCGCTGGTCGATGCGCTTGGTCCACTGGCCCGATAACCGCGACCAATCCCGACGCGACGGCACGCGATCGGCTGGCAACTTGGCCAGCTCGCCGCCGATCTCCTCAAGCGTCAGCCCAATTCGCTGCGCGAAGACGATGAAGGCGATCCGGCGCAGCACGGATCGCGGGTAGCGTCTGTGTCCCGAGCCGGCCCGCTCGGACGCGATCAGCCCGCGCTCCTCGTAGAAGCGCAGGGCCGATGATGCGACGCCGCTGCGCCGCGCCACGTCGGTGATGGTCAGCATGGAATCCATGCATGAACGAAAGCACGATTCCCGCTTGACTTCAAGTTAACTTGAACTTGTAGAAGGCGCCATAAAGCTTGAAGGAGCACCGGCAATGCAGTCGAATATTGATCTTCAGGGACTTCGCGTGGCGGTTACGGGCGGCACCTCCGGGCTCGGAATGGCGCTTGTGCGGCAGCTTGCCGCGATGAATGCGTGCGTCGCCTTCGTCGCCCGCACCGCCGCGAATGTCGAACGCATCGCCGACGAGACGGGCGCGCACGGTATTGTCGGCGACGTCGGCAAGAAGGAGGACATCTACCCGATCGCGTTGCAGGTCACTGCCAGCCTCGGCGGGCTCGACGTCCTGATCAACAATGCGTCGAGCCTCGGCCCTGTCCCTCTGGCGCTCCTTGCCGATACCGAGTGCGAGGAGCTGGAAATGGCGCTCGCGGTCAATCTCGTCGGCGCGTTCCGGCTGACGAAAGCCCTGTTCGGTGCGCTTGCCGCGTCCGCACGCGAGGGCCGCGGCGCGCTGGTCATCAACATTTCCAGCGACGCCGCGGTGAACGCCTATCCCGGCTGGGGAGCATACGGCGCGAGCAAGGCCGCTCTTGCCCATGTGACGGCGATTTGGGACGAGGAGGCGAAAGCAGACGGCATCCGGCTCCTCGCGCCTGACCCCGGCGATATGGACACCCCACTGCACGCGCTCGCGATCCCTGATGCTGATCCGGCGACCTTGAAGCGCCCCGAGCAGGCAGCTGCCGAGATCATCGAAAAGATGCTCGACGCGTTGCCGGTCCGCTCTACGCTTCTCGCCGGAGCACATGGATGATTGCCGCCGATCGTCCCGATCGGCGCTCCGCCAGGCTGTTCGTCGTCGAGGCGGACGGCACGATGCGCGACCTGCCGCGAGTTGGACTCGCGACGCTGTTCAACCCCGGCGATCTGGTCGTCGCCAATGACGCCGCGACCTTGCCTGCCAGCTTGCACGGCACGCATGTCCCAAGCGGTGAGGCGATCGAGATCCGCCTGGCGGGCTGGCTGTCACTTCCCGATCCAACCCGTTTCGTGGCGATTGCCTTCGGCTCGGGCGATCACCGCACGCGCACGGAAGACCGGCTGCCTCCGCCTCCGCTGTCACCAGGCGATCGCCTCCGGCTCGGCTCGCTTGACGCCGTCGTCGAGCGCCTTCTCGACCATCCACGCCTTCTCGAGTTGCACTTCCCAGGCAACCGCGCAGCGGTGCTTGCAGGACTGGCGCACTACGGCCGGCCGATCCAATACGCGCATGTTCCCGAGCCGTTGGCACTGTGGGATGTTTGGACGAAGATTGCCGCCGGGCCGGTCGCGTTCGAGGCGCCGTCGGCAGGCTTCGCGCTCGACTGGCGCACGCTCCAAGCCTGGCGTCGGCACGACGTTGGCTTTGCAACCCTCACGCATGCTGCGGGCGTCTCTTCCACCGGCGATCCCGCGCTCGACTCGCGCCTTCCCTTCGACGAGCCATACCGCATCCCTGGGCGCACCGCGGCGCAGGTCGCGCGGGCGAAGCTCCGCGGCAGCCGCATCATTGCGATCGGCACGAGCGTAGTGCGCGCACTTGAGGCAGCCGCCAATCCCGGCGGCAATGTGCGTGCCGGAAATGGCATTGCGACAGGGCGCATCGCGCGGGGCACGCGGCTTCGCGTGGTCGATGCGATTCTCACAGGCGTCCACCAGCCCGGCGAAAGCCATTTCGAGCTCCTGCGCGCCTTTGCCGACGATGCTCTGCTCGCCAAGGCCTCCACAGCCTTTGCCGCCTACCGCTACCGCGCGCATGAATTCGGCGATTCCATGCTGCTTAATCGCCAACCGCCGCTTCTATCGCGCGAACAAAATCGGGGCGAGGGGCTCGAGACGAAGGCTTTACTCGAGGTGTGCCATGATGTCGGCAGGATCGGTGGTATTTCGTGCTCGGCGCGCAAGGAAGTCGGAGCTATGTTACAGCGGACCAAATTCGGCATTTGACCCAAAGTCGAAGTTCCGAAGCCCTCACATTGGGTCCGCATTGCGGGCGAAGCGGACAACATGGCTTGCCGGGCGTCAATGCTTCGATACGTGCCACGGCAGGCAGAGCCTAGCAGGGTCCCAAGAATCGCAGGATTTCGGCCGCGAGCGCATCCGGTGCTTCCTCAGCCATGTGGTGACCACAGTCCAGGGCCTTCCCCTGCTGTCTCGCCGCCGTCCACGGTCGCCAAACTTCGAGAACATCGCCGTAAAGCTGCTCAAGGGTCCGAAACCGCTGCTCCTCTGACGCTTCTCCTTCGCACGGAGCTGTCGCAGCCCTCTTGGTGCGCGGACGCGCGGTGCGCACACAACTTGTGGCCCGATAACAGACCCGATAACAGAGTTGACAACTCTCTGCTGGTCAAAAACCTTCAAAGACGCCATCATGCAACAAAAATTGCAAGGATGTGCATCGTGGACGAGAAGGTCGAGGCTCCCAAGGACTATGAGGATCTCATCCGCGTGATACACGACCGGTATGATGGGATGAGCAAGTCGTACCAGAAGATTGCGTTGTACCTCACCCAAAATCCGAATGACGTCGCGGTGCGATCGGTGAACTCGATCGGGGAAGGCAGCGGCGTTCACGCGTCCAGCTTCGTCCGATTTGCCCAAGCATTGGGGTATGAAGGGTTCAAGGACCTGCAGAGCCTCTTCCAGAAACGATTGTCCACCGCGGCTCCCGGCTTCGAAGCCCGCGTCAAGGCGTTGGAGAAGGAACTGGGGGAGCGGACAGATCGCAGCGAGATGGGATTGATGCACGACCTGGTCGTCCGTGACATCGCGTCCCTGAAAGAGATGCTCACCGATCTTCAACCCGAGGATCTGGCAGAAGCCGTTAGCCTGCTCGAGAAGGCCGACGTCATCTATCTGATGGGACAACTTCGCTCGGCACCGGTCGTCGAACTCCTTCGCTATATACTGACCATGCTAGGTAAGCGCTGCGTGCTCCTGGATCCGGGCGGCGGACTGGCCACGCATATGGCCCGCGCGATGCGGAAGACGGACCTGCTGTTTGCGGTGTCGTTCCGCTTCTATGCGAACGAGGTCGTCAATGTTGTGGAAGAAGCCGTGGGGAGAGGTGTACCCATCGTGGCGATCTCGGACAGCACGCTGTCTCCATTGGCCAAGAGCGCGCGCGTTCTGTTCGCCGTACCGGAGCACGAATACACTTTCTCGCGCTCGCTGGCGGCTCCTATGTGTCTTGCGCAGGCTTTGACCGTGGCCTTGGCGGCCAGGCTTCAGAACAACGCAGTCGATCCCCGCATTCCAACGGTTACCGAGCGGTAGGGACTGCGAACCGCGAAACCTGGCCTCATTGCAGCATTTTCGGACCGCCGGCCGTCGATTCTCAATCAGTGTCGGAAGGCGAGAGCGCCATCGCCTTTTCAGGCACGGCCATGGGGCCGGATGCGGCACCGAGGACTGTCTGGTCGTAATCCACCACCGCACCTGTCATGAGCCCGGCATCGTCCGAAACGAGGAAGTTGACGGTGCGGGCGGCCTCGGCCGGATCGACCAGCCGGCCGAAAGGCAGGTTCGCAACGGCTTTCGCTTCCCAATTGGGATCGCCCGTCTCACTCGCCTGCAATTCTCGCTCGTTATCAGACGCCATCCAGCCGACATCCAGCTGGTTGACGCGGATGCGGTTCTTCATGACGGAAAACGCCGTGTTGCGGGTCAGCGTCGCCAGCGCCGCCTTAGTGGCACAGTAAACGTTGATGAAAGGCTGGCCGGCATGTTCCGAGATCGAGCCGATGTTGCAGATGGCGCCTTCAATGCCGTCGCGGATCATGCGGCGGATGGCCTCCTGCATCAGGAAGTAGGGTCCGCGCACGTTGACGGCGAACAGGGCGTCGAAAAGTTCGGGCGAGGTATCGAGGATGGTGCCACGGTCCGTGCGGGCACCGGCGTTCACCAGCACATGTATCTTGCCATAAACGCGCTCGGCCTCCGCCATCACGCTTCGGCAATCCTCGACTTTGCCGAGATCGGCCTTGACAAAGTGGACAGGCACGCCGGTGTCGTGCGTGATCGCCTCGGCCGCGGCACGGCCCTTCGCCTCGTTGCGGCCGAGAGTGACAAGACCGGCAGCGCCGGCTTCCGCCAGCCGGCGCGCAATGGCCGCTCCCAACCCCTGCGTTGAACCCGTGACAACGCAGACCTTTCCATCCATGCGATTCATACTTCAGCTCTCCACAGTGTAGCCAGCCGCGGCCATGACGCGCCGCAATTCCTTATGCCCGATCTTCGCCATTTCGAGTGGCGGACTTTTGACGGGATCCTGCTCGGCTTCAACGACGAACCAGCCTTCGTAACCGTAGGAGGCCAGCCGCTTCACGATCGCCTCGAAGTCGAGCGAGCCGTCACCGGGTACGGTGAAGGCCCCCTTTACCACTGCGTCGAGAAAACTTTCCCGGCTGCGGTCGAGCCCGTCCACGACCGCTTGGCGGATGTCCTTGGTGTGTACATGCGAAATGCGGGCGTGGTGCTTGTCCACCACCCGCAGCACGTCGCCGCCGGCAAAGGCCATATGGCCGGCATCGTAGAGCAGGGGCAGACCCTCGCCGGAATGCTTCATCAGCAGATCGACGTCCTGTTCGCTTTCGATCGGCGCGGCCATGTGGTGGTGGTAGCAAATCGGCATCCCCTGACCCGCGCACCATTCGCCGAAAGTGGTGAGCTTACGGCCGTAGGCCTTGATCTGATCGTCGTCGAGACGCGGGCGCATAGCCAGCGGCGTTCCGCGGTCGCCCTGAATGGTGCGACCCGTCTCGCCATAGACGATGCAGGGTGCGTTGGTCGCCTTGAACAACTCCATCTGCGCGGCGATGCGGTCCTTCTCTTCATCGATATTGCCGACCAGCAAGCGGCCGGAGAACCAGCCGCCACAGACGCTCATGGCATGCTGCCTCAGGATGGGCTCAAGCACCGCCGCGTCCATCGGGAAGCGGCGGCCAGTCTCCATGCCGGTGAAGCCGGCCTCACGGGCCTGCCGCAGGCACTCCTCCAGCGAGACGTCGTCGCTCAGTTCGGGAAGGTCGTCGTTCCACCAGGCGATCGGCGCGATGCCAAGCTTGGCTCTCATCGTCATCTCCAATCATGATTTTCGAATGCTGCTGGCTGCCTGCGCAGCGACAAAAAACTGCCGGAACAATGCTCAGGGAGTTTTGCATCGTTCCGGCAGGGGACGCCCCCGCGCGCCCGAACGGTTCAGACACCCACGCGCTGCTTCTTGCGACCTTCGGTTTGCGCGGCATGCGCGTCGCGGACCTGCTGGCGCCCGCTGATCTCGGGCACGCCGACGTCCCACCATGCATCCCCGGGCGTCCAGCTGAAGGCGTCGGAGACGATGGCAATGACGGTGGTTCGGTCGGTGGTCTTCGCCCATTCGATCGCTTGGCCGAGATCGGCAAGGCTTTCGACACGCCGCGCCAGCGCGCCCATGGCTTCCGCGTGCTTGGCGAAGTCGACCGAGAACGGCTCCTTGACCCGGCAGTCCTTGATAAGGTTATTGAAGGAGGCGCCGCCCTTGGCGTTCTGCAGCCGATTGATCACCGCATAGCCGCCATTGTCGCATACCACGAGAATCATCTTGTGGCCGGCGAGCACCGACGAATAGATGTCGGAGTTCATCATCATGTAGGTGCCGTCGCCGATCATGACGATCGGCGTGCGGGTAGGGTCGGCCATGGCCGCGCCCCAGCCGGCAGAGATTTCATAACCCATGCAGGAGAAGCCGAACTCGCAGTCGAAAGTGTTGGGTTCCTTCACCCGCCAGTTCTTCATCACCTCGCCGGGCAGTCCGCCGGCCGCGGTGATCAGCAGGTCACGCTCGCCCGCCTTGGCGTTCACCACGCCTACGACCTGCGCATAGGTCGGGACCGGCTCGTTGGTCGGCTTCTGGAAGCCGTCAAGCATCGTGTTCCACTTGGCGAACTCGATGCGACCCTTGTCTGTCCAGGCCCTCTCCGCTTTCCAGTCGCCGAGGGCACCTTCGAGTTCGCTCACCGTCTCCAGCGCGTCGCCGACGACGGCGAGCGCCCGGTGCTTGGTGGCATCCCAGCGTGCGGCATTGATCGAGACGAACTTTGCGTCGGCCGAGAAGGCGCTCCAGGATCCGGTGGTGAAGTCCATGAGCCGTGTGCCGACGGCGATGATCACGTCGGCTTCCGCCGCCAGCGCGTTGGCGGAGGTTGAGCCGACGATGCCGATCGGTCCGACATGCGCGGGGTGGTCGTGCGTAACCGTGCCTTTGCCGGCAATCGTCTCCGCGAGCGGGATCCCATGCCTTTTGGCGAAATCGCCAAGAACCTTCTCGGCACCCGAATAACGCACGCCACCACCCGAGATGATCAGCGGCCGCTTTGCGCCTTTGAGGAGGCGCGTCGCTTCGGCGAGCCGGCTGCGATCGGGCCGGGGGCGCGGCACCTCATTCACCGTCTGTTCGAAGAAGGCTTCGGGATAATCCCAGGCGATCTCCTGCACATCCTGCGGCAAAGCGATGAAGGCAGGCCCGCAATCGGCCGGATCAAGCAGCACCGCAACCGCCTGCGGCAACGACGAGATGATCTGCTCGGGATGGACGATGCGGTCCCAGTAGCGCGTGACCGCCTTAAAGGCGTCATTGACGTTGATGGTCGGGTCGCCGAAGTGCTCGACCTGCTGCATGACCGGATCGGGCCGGCGACTGACGAAGGTGTCGCCTGAGAGCATCAGCACCGGCAGCCGGTTCGAATGGGCGACACCCGCCGCCGTCACCATGTTCAGCGCACCCGGACCGATCGAGGTCGCCGCAACCATGATCTGGCGCCGGCGCTTCGCCTTTGCAAAGCCGATCGCTGCAAGCGCCATCGACTGCTCATTCTGGCCGCGCCAGGTCGGCAGCACGTGCTTCACCGCCTCGAGTGCTTCAGAAAGGCACGTCACGTTGCCGTGCCCGAAGATGGCGAAGACTCCCGGAAAAAGCGGAACTTTCTCGCCGTCGACGACCGTGAACTGGTTGCACAGATAGCGCACGAGCGCCTGTGCCATGGTCAGACGGACGGTGGCCCTGGTCATCTTTGTCTCCTCCCTAACGACGGTCTTTCCAAATCTATACGGAATGCCCATTGACAAATCAATATGTTTGCAACGATCATTGCAAAAATTCAAACCGGGAGGACTTCTTGCTCAGGATAGCTGTGCTCGGCTGCGGTCGGATTGGCAGGATGCATGCGGCAAACATCGCCGCACATCCTCGTGCGGAACTAGCCACCGTCTATGACATCGACGAATCGTCCGCGGAGACTGTCGCGGCGCGGCACGGCGTTCGCGCTTCGGGATCCGCGGACGAGGTATTTGCCTCGGCAGATGTAGATGCGGTCCTTGTCGCGACGGTGACTGACACGCATGCCGACTACATCGAAAAGGCGGTGGCCGCTGGCAAACCCGTGCTCTGCGAGAAGCCGATCGATCTTAGCCTGGAAAGGGTGAACCGTTGCGCCGAAGCAATTTTGTCCAAGGGCGTGCCGGTCCAGATCGGCTTCAACCGACGTTTCGACCCCGGTCATCGTGCGGCGTGGAACGCCGTACGATCCGGCGAGATCGGCGACCTGCACCAGGTTATTATCACCTCGCGTGATCCGGGCATGCCGCCCCGTTCCTACTACGAGGTCGCGGGCGGGCTTTTTCGCGACATGACGATCCACGATTTCGACCTGGCCCGCTTCATGCTGGGAGAGGAGCCGGAGGAGGTGTTCGCCATCGGTGGCCGGCTGATCGACCCGGCCATGATGGCGGAGCTGAACGACTACGACAGCGTCATGGTCGTGATGCGGACCAAAAGCGGCAAGCAGTGCCACATCAACAACTCCCGAACCTCCACTTATGGCTACGACCAGCGCGTCGAGTTGCTGGGCAGCACCGGCATGGTGATCAGCGGCAACAGGAAGCCTCACGAACTGCGCCGCTACTCGGTCGCGCAAACCGAAGCCGCCGCGCCTTATCTCGACTTCTTCATCGAGCGATACCGCGAAGCGTTCGATGCCGAGATCGACGCCTTCGTCACCTGCGTCGAGAAGGGCGAGCCGCCGCTGGTCGGTTTTGAGGACGGGCGCCGCGCCCTGATCCTGGCTGAGGCGGCGATGAAATCGGCGGTCGAAGGCCGCTTCGTGAAGGTCAGCGAGATCGGATAAGCCATGTACGCGAATTACGGACTGTTCATCGACGGGAAGTGGCGCAAGGCATCCGACGGCGGGACGGCGCCGGTGACGAGCCCGGTGACGGAAAAGCCGCTGGGCGAGGCTCCGGTCGCCACCCGCGCGGACACGGAAGAGGCGCTGGTTAGCGCCGCCCGTGGGTTTTCCGCATGGAAATCCAAGGGTGGTTTTGAGCGCGCGTCCGCCCTGCATGCTATCGCGGACGAGATGATCCGCCGCAAGGACGAAGCCGCGCGGATGATCTCCAGCGAGACCGGCAAACCTATTGCCCAGTCCGAGCGCGAATGGGGGCTGGCGGTCGATCAGTTCCGCTGGTACGCCGAGGAGGCCCGCCGGATCTATGGGCGCGTCATCGAATCGCGCGTGCCCGGCGGTCGTTTCGAAGTTCTGCACGAGCCTGTCGGGATCGCAGCCGCCTTCACCGCCTGGAACTTTCCGGCGGCACTGGTCGCCCGCAAGGTGGCGCCGGCGCTTGGCGCTGGCTGCTCGACCATCGTCCGGCCGTCAAGTCAGACGCCCGGGACGGCGATGCTGATGGTCGACTGCATCCGCGCCTGCAATCTTCCTGCCGGCACCGTCAGCCTGGTCGTTGGGCCCACGAGCACGACCTATGCGCCGATCATGGCTTCGCCGGCGGTGCGCAAGGTGTCCCTCACCGGCTCGACCCGCGTCGGCCAGCAGATGATCCGCGATGCTGCCGACACGGTGAAGAAGGTGTCTATGGAGCTTGGCGGCAACGCGCCCCTGATCGTCTTCGACGACGCCGATCTGGATGCCGCGCTCAACGTCTCCGTGCCGACCAAATACGCCAATTCCGGCCAGGTCTGCGTCACACCGGATCGTTTCTTCGTCCACGAAAGCCTGCACGACGCCTTCGTCGAGGGCTTTGTGCAACGCGCCAAAGCGTTGAAACTGGGCGACGGGCTCGACCCATCCGTGCAGATGGGCCCGCTCATCAATGCCGGCCGGCTTTCCGAGATCGAAGACATCGTGTCCGACGCTATGAAAGCCGGTGCGAAGCTCGTCGCGGGTGGCCATCGGGTTGCGGCGTTCAATGCCGGCCATTTTCATGAGCCCACGGTCCTGACCGATGTTGCCGACGACATGAGGGTCTTTGCCGAGGAGAATTTCGGGCCGATCGCGGCGATCACCCGGTTTTCCTCGGATGAGGAGGCGCTCGAGCGGGCGAATGCTTCGCCAATGGGATTGTCGGCCTATGCCTTCACGTCGAGCCCGAAGCGTGCGCGCCGCACGGTAGCCGAGCTGAAGGCAGGCATGGTGGGCATCAACAGCTTCGCTCTCGCCGCATCGGAAGCGCCGTTCGGCGGCACGAAATATTCCGGAATGGGTCGCGAAGGCGGCAGCGAAGGTATCGGTGACTACCTCGACACCAAGCTTGCGCAGATCGTGTTCTGAGGAGGCCGCCTTGATCAAGAACGAGCTCAAGCAGATCTGGGCCGAAGGGCGGCCCACGATCAATGGCTGGCTTTCGATCGGCAGTCCATTCACCGCCGAGATCATGGCCGCGCAGGGCTATGACAGCGTGAGCATCGATGTCCAGCACGGCGCGCTCGACTATTCGATGCTGCTTCCCATGTTCCAGGCGATGCGTGCATCCAGGGTGGTGCCCATGGCGCGCGTGCCGTGGCTGGAGCCGGGCATCATCATGAAGGTGCTGGATGCCGGCGCTTATGGCGTGATCTGTCCCATGGTCAACACCTCGGAGCAGGCGGCTGAGTTCGTCAGCTACCTGCGCTATCCGCCGGCTGGCCAGCGCAGTTTCGGGCCGACACGCGCCAACTTTTCGGCGGGCGCCAATTATGCGGCCGAGGCCAATGACGAAATCCTGGCCTTCGCCATGGTCGAGACCGCCGAGGCGATGCGCAATCTCGATGCGATCGCCGCGACTCCCGGGCTTGACGGCATCTACGTCGGTCCCGCCGACTTGACCTTCAGCTTGCACCAGGGACGTCTCGCACCGGCTTTCGACCGCGAGGAGCCTGACATGATCGAGGCGCTGCGGACCATAGTCGCGGCCTGCAAGAGGCATGGCAAACGCGCCGCGCTCCATTGCGGCACGGCCGACTACGCCGCGCGCGCCATCCAATGGGGCTTCGACATGACCACCGTGTCAGGCGACTCCCGCCTGCTCGCAGCAGCGGCCCAGGCGTGTGTTGCCCGCTTTCGCGAATTGACCGGCGCGAAGCCCGCCTCTCTTGAAGCCGGCAAGGGAGGCTATTGATGCCGCACGTTCTGGTCGCCGGAAAACTTCATCCGAGCGGCATCGAACTTCTCGATGCGTCGCCCGGCGTCACCTACGACTATGTCGAAGATGTCTCCGAACCAAGCTACGCACCTCTGATCGGCAAGGCCGATGGCCTCGTCATTCGCACCCAGCCCTTGTCGGCTCCGACCGTCGCACGCGCCGAGAGGTTGAAGATCGTCTCGCGCCATGGCGTCGGCTACGACGCTGTGGATCTATCCTCCCTCAATCGGCGCGGGATCGCTCTCGCGATCGTCGGCGATGTGAACTCGGTGTCGGTGGCCGAGCACGCCATGATGCTGTTGCTGGCGGCAACCAAGCGGCTGATCCGAGCGGATCGTTCGGTGCGCGGTAACGAATGGGGTTGGCGCAACCGGCTGGAGCCAAGCGAACTCTCGGGCAAGCGGCTTCTGATCCTCGGGTTCGGCCGGATCGGCCGCCACCTGGCGCACATGGCGGCGGCATTCGGCATGGACGTGCGTGCCTATGATCCATTCCTTGAGAGGCAAGGCTGGCCGGAGGGGCCGGTCGCGCCGGTGAGCGATTTGCAAACGGGACTCGCCTGGGCCGATGCGATCTCCGTCAACGTACCCAAGGCCGAGCGCCCGGTGATCGGCCCCGTGGAACTCTCGGCGATAAAACCGACTGCTGTTCTCATCAACACAGCGCGGGGCGGCATCGTCGACGAGGCGGCGCTGATTGCGGCGCTGCGAGCGGGGCGCATCGCAGCGGCCGGTATCGACGTCTTCGACGATGAACCACCCGCCGCGGACCATCCGCTCTTCGGCTTCGACCAGGTGATTCTGACGCCGCACATTGCCGGGCTCACCGCCGAGTGCGGCGAGCGCATGGCAATCTCGTCCGTGCAGAACGTGCTCGATTTTTTCGCCGGGCGGATCGACTCAGCGCTGGTGGTAAACGGAGCCGAGTTGAATGGCCGGTGAAAAACCTCAACTCAGAATCGGCCTGATCGGCACCGGCTTCATGGGCAAGACCCATGTGTTCGGCTTTGCTGCCGCACAACGTGTCTTCGATCTTCCCTACGAACTGGTGCTCCACACGGTTGCGGACAGAACCGAGGACCTCGCCGCGCAGGCGGCGCAGGCCTTGGGGTTCGCGCGGGCGAGCGGGGACTGGAGGCGTCTGGTCGAGGACC
Organism: Mesorhizobium sp. M0663; assembly: GCF_040320585.1. Lineage (NCBI taxonomy): Bacteria > Pseudomonadati > Pseudomonadota > Alphaproteobacteria > Hyphomicrobiales > Phyllobacteriaceae > Mesorhizobium > Mesorhizobium sp. M0663. The sequence continues at coordinate 8,362 of NZ_JAMYPX010000008.1, read as the reverse complement.
CGGAGATCGATATGATCGATATCACGGCGCCGAACGGCTTCCACAAGGAGATGGCGCTCGCCGCCATTGCCGCCGGCAAGCACGTCTATTGCGAGAAGCCGCTGGCGCCCCTTGCGGCGGATGCCCGACGGATGGCCGAGGCGGCGGAAGCGGCCGGCGTCAGGACGCAGGTCGGGTTCAATTATCTCTGCAACCCGCTGCTCGCGCTGGCGCGGCAGATGATCCGCGCGGGCGAGTTGGGCGAGATCCGCAGCTATCGCGGCATTCACGCCGAGGACTACATGGCGGATGCGGAAAGCCCATTTACCTTCCGGCACGATCCTGTCGGCGGTGGCGCATTGGCGGATCTGGGCAGCCATGCTCTGGCCACGGCGGAGTTTCTGCTTGGCTCGGTGGAACGGGTCCTCGGCGATTCCGTCACCGTCATAGCGAGCCGTCCGGATGGCCGAGGCGGGCGCCGGACCATCGAGGTCGACGACATCGGTCGCGCATTTCTGCGTTTTGCCAATGGTGCATCCGGCAGCATCGAAGCGAGCTGGGTCGCCACCGGCCGCAAGATGCAGCACGATTTCGAGGTTTATGGCACCAAGGGGGCGCTCGTCTTCAGCCAGGAGCGCTTCAACGAGCTGCATTTCTACAGCACGGCCGATCCCGGCGGCCGGCGTGGCTTTCGGCGCATCGAGGCCGGTCCGGATCACGATCCCTATGGACTCTTCTGCGTCGCACCAGGCCATCAGCTCGGCTTCAACGATCTGAAGGCTATCGAGATTGCGCGGTTCGTCGATGCGATCGCCGGGAAGCGAGACGAGTCTTTCGGCTTCCGGGCCGGCCAACGCATCCAGGAACTCGTGGAGGCAATTCAGGGCTCGGCCCGGGAGAGCAAGTGGCAGCGAACAGACTGATGCGAGGGAGAGTTGGTCGCCGCCCCGCATGCGTCTGAAATAAACGTTGCATGTTTGTACATTTTGCAATATAGATTGCAGCCGGAGAGAGGTACGTCGGCTGAGTGCTCAAGTCGACGTCGCACAGGGAGGAGAATGTGTCTGTGCTGGACGTACGAAGCGTCTCGAAAAGCTTTGGTGCTATCCGTGCCTTGTCAGATGTTAGCTTCGCGGTTGCTGCCGGCGAGGTGGTTGGCCTGATGGGCGACAACGGTGCCGGGAAATCGACCATGGTGAAGCTGATTGCGGGGAACTTCCCACCCTCCGACGGCGAAATCGCGGTGGACGGCAAGGTCTGCCATTTCCACAAGCCGATCGAGGCACGGGGCGAAGGGATCGAGGTCGTCTATCAAGATCTGGCCTTGGCCGACAATCTGACGGCCGCCCAAAATGTCTTTCTCGGCCGCGAGATGAAGAAGGGGTTTTGGCCGCTCCGAGTGCTCGACAAGCAGGCGATGATCAACCGCTCGGCAAAACTGTTCGCGGAGCTGAAGTCGGAGACGCGGCCGCGCGATCTGGTCAAAAAAATGTCAGGCGGCCAGCGGCAGGCGGTCGCCATTGCCCGCACCCGGCTATCCAACTCCAAGCTCGTGCTGATGGATGAGCCGACCGCGGCGATTTCGGTCCGCCAGGTAGCCGAGGTGCTGGAGCTGATCCGGCGGCTCAAATCGCAAAATGTGTCGGTAATGCTGATCAGCCACCGCATGCCCGATGTGTTCGCGGTCTGCGACCGCATCATCGTGCTGAGACGCGGCTCGAAAGTGGCCGACAAGGCGACGGAGAAGACATCGCCGGAGGAGATCACCGGCCTAATTACGGGAGCGATCCGTGATGCATAGCCAGAGCGACATGCTGAAGGAAGGCCATGCGTCCATCGGTGATGTGGTCGGCATAATAGAGCAGAGCGTTTTCCAGAAGATGATCGCCAGCCAGGCCTTCTGGGTCGCGATCGCGCTTTTCGTGTTGGTGGTCTTCATGACGTGGCTGGAGCCCAGCTTCGGCACGGTCGACAACGTTACCAACACCACCCGCAATTTTGCACCTATCGCCATCATGGGGCTGGGCATGACGGTGGTGCTGATCACCGGCGGCATCGATCTGTCGGTCGGCTCGGTGATGGGGCTGGTCGCGATCGTCGCCGGCCTGCTGCTCACTTGGCACCAGCCTTGGTATGTGGCGTTTGGCGCGGGTCTGCTCGCAGGCATCGCCTGCGGAGCCTTTAACGGTTTCTTCGTGGCCTATATCGGCATGCCGTCCTTCGTGGTGACGCTAGGCATGCTGTCGATCGCGCGCTCGCTGGCGGTCGTGCTGTCCGGCAACCAGATGCTTTACCAGTTCGGACCCGATGCGCCGATCGTCAAGGCCATCGGCCAGGCCAAATGGCCGAGGCACACGCCTGACGGCTGGGTGCCTCATTGGATCCCGGAACTGTCCTCGCAGTTCTGGGTGATGGTGATCCTCGCGCTCATCGTCGGCTCCGTCTTCATTTTCACCGCCTGGGCGCGCCACCTCTTCGCGATCGGCGGCAACGAGAACGCCTCGCGGATGACCGGCGTCCCCGTCGACTGGATCAAATTCCAGGCCTATGTCTTCTGCGCATTTACCGCATCGATCGCGTCCCTGCTGCTGCTCGGCTACAGCGGCTCGGCCATCAACGCGATGGGAACCGGCTACGAGTTGAGGGTGATCGCCGGCACCGTCATCGGGGGGGCCAGCCTGATGGGCGGCTACGGAACCGCGTTTGGCGCTGTGATCGGTTCGGCCTTCCTCGAGGTCATCCGCAACGCGCTGCTGATGGCCGGGATCGATTCGAACTGGCAGGGCGCCTTTGTCGGGGCCTTCATCATTCTTGCCGTGCTTCTCGGCATGCAGACCTCGGGCAAGTCGCTGCGGGCGACGCTGGAGGGTATGTTTACCTGGAAGCGCAAATAGAATCCGGCGGCCGCAAGCCGTCGGGGATAGTGGACGTCAAAACAAAGTGGAGGAACAGGTGAAAAAATACATTCTGACGGCGGCCGTGGCGTTTTCCGCGCTGATGGCAGGGCAGGCCTATGCCCAGCAGAAATACGTCTTCGCCCTTGTGCCGAAGAACATGAACAATCCTTTCTTCGACCAGGCTCGTGACGGCTGCAAGAAGGCCGAAGCCGAATCCAGCGGCGCGATCGAATGCATGTATATCGGCCCCGGCGAGCATGGCGGCGGCGAGGAGCAGGTGCAGATCGTGCAGGACCTGGTGGCCAAGAAGGTCGACGGCATCGCCGTCGCCCCGTCGAACGCCGCGGCAATGGCCGTCGCGCTTCAGGCCGCCAAGGAAGCGGGCATTCCCGTGCTTACCTGGGACTCGGATGTGCTACCGGAGAACAAGGACCTGCGTGTCGCCTATATCGGCACGCACAATTACGAAATTGGCGTCAACCTCGCCAAGATCGTGCAGACCATCAAGCCGAAAGGCGGCACCATCTGTATCCAGTCGGGCGGAGCTGCCGCGGCCAACCACAATGAGCGCATGAAGGGTATACGCGATACGCTGGCCGGCAAGGAGTCGGCCGCCTCGCCAGGTGATGCCCTGACCGGCCAGAACGGCTGGACGGAAGCACCGGGCTGCCCTCTCTATACCAACGACGACTTCCCTCTGTCGGTTCAGCAGTTCCAGGACTTCATGGCGAAGACGCCAAACCTCGACGCCTTCGTGCCGACAGGCGGCTTTCCGCAATTCATACCGGATGCGAATCGCGCTGCGGTCGAGCCGTACAAGGATAAGATCGCCAAGAAGGAGCTGGCTCTGGTCGTCGCCGACACGCTGCCGGTGCAGATGGACCAGATGAAGGAAGGCCTGTCGCTCGGCCAGGTCGGACAGCGGCCGTTCGAAATGGGCTACAAGACCATGCTGGCGCTGAAGGACATCAAGGACGGCAAGCCCGCGCCGGCCGACCCGACCTACACCGGTCTCGACGTCTGCACCCCCGAAACCGCCGACACCTGCATCGGAAAGTAGGCGGGGGGCGCAACTCTGCGGCGGGCGAGGGATGACTCTTGCCCGCCTTTGCCCCTGAGAGGCGACAACAGACCCATCGAGCGACTGGCTCAAATCGACCGCTGCCGTCAGGCCTCAGAGACGCTCCGCTGGCCACGGCGTGACCATTTTTAGACGAGTGCCGGGAGTGATCCCATTCGGGAGGAGCAATTGAGAAAGATACGATATGCCGTGGTGGGCGCGGGCTGGATCACACAGGAAGCCTTTATGCCCGGTGTGTCCCAGACCGGAAACTCGACAATCACGGCGATCGTCAGCGGCTCGGCCAAAAACGCCGCCAAGCTCGCCGAATTCTACGGCGTGGAACACGTCTTCAGCTATGAGCAGTACGACCAGATGCTCGCATCGGACGTCGCCGATGCAGTTTACGTGGCATTGCCGAACTCCATGCATGCCGACTATGCGATCCGAGCCCTGAGAGCCGGCAAGCACGCGCTCGTTGAGAAGCCGCTGGCCACGACCGAGGCGGAATGCGAGGCGATGATCGCCGCCGCCAATGAGAGCGGAGCGTACCTGATGACGGCGTATCGGCTGCACAACGAGCCCGGCACTGTCGAGGTGCTGGAGCGCATCCGCAGCGGTGAGATCGGCGATCCCCGCATCTTTGCCGCGGTCTTCTCCTTCGTAGCGTCGTCCGACAATCACCGCCTCAAGGCCGCCTATTGGGGCGGTCCCTTGCAGGACATCGGCGTCTACTGCCTGAATGCCGCGCGCCATATCTTTGCCACTGAGCCGATCGAGGCAGTCGCGGTAAGGAGTTTCGGCAGCGCCTCAGTCGGGGAGGTAGAGGAAAGCATTGCCGTGACGTTGCGCTTCCCCGAGGGCCGGCTTGCACAGTTCATTGCCAGCTTCGGCGCGGACAATTCGGATTTTTACCACGTGGCCGGAACGAAGGGGAGCGTAACGGCCGACCCTGGCTTCCGTTTCGAGACTGCCGTGCAAATGAAGCTTCGGCATGGCGACATCAGAACCGAAAAGACGTTCCCGCAGACAGACCATTTCGCCGGACAGACCGCGTATTTCTCCGACTGCATCCTGAATGCACAACCGCCTGAAGCCGACGGTGGAGAAGGATTTGCCGACGTGCGCGCCCTGCTTGCCATTGAGCGCGCCGCCAGCACCGGTCAGCCTCAGAAGATAGACACGCCGGCACGGCAGGTTCATCCTACTGCGGATATGATCCGCATCTTGCCTACAACGGACCAGCGGCTGCTTCTCTGACGCGCTTTCGCCCGCGGAGCCGGCCAGGATTCATTGCGAGAAGCCTCTCACGAAACGGCATCGCGTACCGCGTTGTACCGTGCAACCGTTCATGCGGAGGCAGTCACGATCTTGTTTCCGAACGTGCTCGACGGGCTGCGCTGGGTGAAATTCATCCAGGCGGCCGCCGACTCGCACGAGGCCGGAAAAGCCCGGACAACCGGCTGGCTTGACTGAACGCATTGGAATAATACGGAGGTCAACTTGAGTATACGCGTTGGAATTATCGGCGTAGGGTAATGGGTGCGGATCACGCGCGGATGCTCGCATCACCTCAAGCCCGGCTTGCCGCCCGACGGGAGCATTCCGCGCCCATCATCGCTGCCCTGAAACCATGGTTCGAAAAGCAGCTATCGATGATCTCCTCCGGCTCTGGCCTGGCCGAAGACATCCGGCATGGGCTCGGCCACTGGCAAGGCCTGACCCGCTTCCTGGACGATGGCCGCCTGGAACTCGACACCAACCCGGTTGAAAACGCGATCAGGCCAGTATGCCTGACCAGAAAAAAATGCCCTGTTTGCAGGTCACGAAGTCGGGGCCGAAAATTGGGCGCTGCTCGCCTCCATCGCCACCTGCAGGCTCAACGACGTCAACCCGGTCGCCTACCTCGCCGAAACCCTCGACGCCATCATCAACGGCCATCCGCAGACCCAGATCGAGGAACTCATGCCCTGGCGATTCCGAAAAACGTCAAGCCCAAATCCACAGGCGATCCGCGAGGCGCTCACCCTAAGTTTTATCATTGACGGTCTGACTTGACGTCTGGCCCGAGGGCGGCGTTCGCTACTATTCCGAAACTTAAGGTTTCGCCCTACCGCGTAATTGGGGTCGGCTGTCTTAAGAGGGCCGCTGCCCACGGTGCCTACTTCTTAACGCATTGGCGGACTGGTGCGGCCGAGCAAACTTCGCCCACGCCGCAGTCCAGGTCGCGTGAACAAGGTGTCGGCATTTGCGGTGGCTCCAGCGTGACGAAGGGCGTCCTCGGCTCTTCCCCCGGTCTCGCCGTTCTCGGGAGGAAGGCGCCGGGATCACCGAGCGACTTCACATATCGATAGAATGACCGAATGTCGCTCTCCGGCATGACGCGAACGTTGTACCAAGGCATCGGCGGCAATGTGCGAAGTGTCTTGATGTAGGTTACATACCCGTCTTCGCTAAGGTCTTGCGCGCTCCATCTCAGATTGCTTGCATACGTTGTGCCCCACGGCCCCCGCCAACCTATTACTTTCCCTCTCAATGCCTTGGTGGGGTCGAGTGCGCCTTCGGCTTCCCTGTAGCCGTCAGTATGGCAGTCGTGACAGCTGCCGATGATGGAAACCAGCCGTCCTCTCTCGACAGACACCTCCTCTGCCGCAAACGCTGCCCCCGATGCTGTCAATATTGCTGAGCCAACCAGGAGCTTAATGAAGTGCATGGTAGCCTCCAGCGCCCTCACACCGCTCGCTCAAAGCCAATAACAACGTCGAGACTTTACCACAATTTTGAAAGTTGGGGTGGGGAAAGCAACGGATCGTTGGAGGCAATAGTCCCTAAGAGGCTCCTGGGACACTGTCGACAATCGCAGCACAGCACTACGTTCGACAACTGGGCGCTGCTCGCCTCCATCGTGGCCACCTGCAGGCTCAACGACGTCAACCCGGTCGCCTACCTCGCCGAAACCCTCGACGCCATCATCAACGGCCATCCGCAAACCCAGATCGAGGAACTCATGCCCTGGCGATTCCGGAAAACGTCAAGCCCAAATCCATAGGCGATCCGCGAGGCGCTTACGCTTCCACCGCAACGGTCTCGCTGCTTTCGCCCCTGCGCACCGAGATCAATTCGGGTCTGTCGCGAGGAACGGCCTATCCCGCGGACTGGCGTCCTCGCTTCACCGATGCCTATCGCCTGCAGGCCCAGGCCTGGATCCATTCAATACTCAGCGGAATTCCGGCCGGAGCAAGCTGCTGGACGGATACCGGGCTGCAATCGCTGCCGAGGCGGGTCTGCAATCACTATCAGAAGGGCGAAAGGCAGTTATTGGCGCAATGAGTAAGCCAGAACTGTACAAATAGCTGACGGCATTTGAATTCATAATGACCTCGGCAGCCGACTAATAATCTTCTTTTTCAGGCCCCTCCCGTCAGCGTGTTCCACGCAGCCGGTGCGCTGCTTCGGCTCGTCGCAGGGACACGTGCGTGTTCTGTAGGATCATTTCGCGAAAAGCCTCGTTTGATACTGCAAAGTTGTACCATCGTGTCCAACATCAGATGGGACGCAGTCCCAGCAAACATGCAGTTCAGACAGTCGATTACGCGTCTTTGTTGAAGTGGTGCTGTACCAAATGCAGTACCGGCCTTGAAACGGTTGATCCAGTTCGTCGCTCATCAGGCCATAAGCCGCGGGCGGCTGTGTACGGCAGGGCTGAACGAAACCTCATTCACGCTCCCTCGCTACTCCGTGAGACCCCTCATTTCCTTTCTCGCAGCCTCAGTCCGGAACTCAAGGTATTTGGCCAAATCGGCGAGATGGACGCCCTTGGCACACTTCTGACTGTCCTCGATCCGCACGAGCGGAAGGGCAATTTCCCACATGGAAATCTTTCGGACCAACTTCGGCGGCGTCAGGTGGGAGAAATAGTCTCGGCAGACCTCATCGATCGGGATGATGGCCTTGCCACCATACTGAGCCATCAAAAGCAGTGCTGTGTTCATTCCAGGTTGCTATCCCTGTTAGGAGCTTGGCAGACTAGCAAGCCGCCCAACGGGTTCAACGGAGTTGTGTGCGTCAAGTTCTGCAAAATGGCGTGGCATTGCGGTGACGTCGGCGTGTCCGCCGCGCAGCCCCCGTGTTTAGCGGAGCGGCGGACACATGACGGTGCTCAGGCGGCCAAGGCCCTCAGGCTCTCCTTCTTGTGCTCGCGCAGATGATCCATGTTGAGGTAGCGGGTCGCCTCGAGCCAGTTCTCGTGGATCTCCACCGCCAATGCCCGAACCAGCCGCAGACAGCTCCGCGGGTTGGGGAAGATGCGAACGACCAGGGTGCGCCGCTTGATCTCCTGGTTCAGCCGCTCCAGCATGTTCGTCGACTTCATGTGCTTGTGGTGAGCTAGCGGCAGCCGATAGAAGCTCAGCGTCTCCTCGATGTT